>NZ_JBYITD010000068.1:0-22532 GCF_057708945.1 Nonomuraea sp. bgisy101 | reverse complement strand
ACTGCACCTATCGGCTTCGTGGTCGGCGCCGCGCGTGTAAGCCGGAGGTTGTGGACGCGTTCTCCCGGCTACATTCTTGGCGCAATCACGATTGCGTTCGGCGTGCTGGCCGCGACGCAGGCCTGTGCCACGGTGAACTGGATCGAAGGCCGGCCTGCCGGGGTCGGGGATCCGGACGGCGAGTTCGTCATGGCAGTGTTCGCTGTGCTCTCCGGAGCGTTCACGACCTTTGTCGGCGTGGTCATCGTTTTCGTGCGGCGAGGCCTAGGGGCACCTCAAGGATCATCTGTACAACACACATGATGATCGTGTCGTAGTTCACATCGTATGGAACTGTGCCGTTGGCCGGAACGGGCCACTGCGTCGAAGCGCCTGTTGATCTTCAAGGTCCACGGGCCTTAACCGGGGGTCCGGTCACCTGCGAAGGCGCTGGGGGCCACTCAGCCGGCAGGGCTCGTTGTAGACGTGGACGTGATGACCGGCGCTCCGGTGACCGACACCCAGGTGATCAAGATCGCTGATCGACTACGTTCTGATGGGCGGCCAGCCACACTATTGCTCGGCATGGAAGCGACCGTCATGCTGCTGCGGGGCTGGCCCCCGGAGGCCTGGCAACCCTGCTGACGGGCAACGGGGTGCCGTGCATCTCCTGCCATACTCCAGCAGCGTGACAACGAACTCTTCCCTCACACTGGTCGTCGGCGACCGCGACCCAGAGCTGAACAGGCAGCTCGACGAGGCGCTGACCGCCTTCAACGCCGCCGCTACCGGCGTATCCGACCAGACGTCCTTCTCCGTCAAGGTCACTGACGAGAACGGGGAACTGGTGGGAGGCCTGGCCGCATGGACCTGGGGAGGTCTGTGCGGCATCGACATGCTGTGGGTTCGAGAAGAGAGCCGCAAGGATGGATGGGGCAGCAAGATTCTCCAAGCCGCCGAGGCGGAGGCTCTGCGACGCGGCTGTGATCGCGTCGCAGTCTCGTCGTTCACCTTCCAAGCTCCCGGGTTCTATCAGCGGCACGGCTACGTCGAGACCGGGCGAATGCTCGGGATACCCGGCGGGCACGACGACGTGCAGATGTTCAAGGCTCTGACGGGCTCGCCAAACGCTTGAGCCGGCGGGGTACTCCGGCTCGGGGATGATCGCCAAGGGGTGCGCCATCAATGGATGGAGCCGGGGGCTGATCGTCCGGAACACGTGCCCCCTTCGGGCAAGGTAACCGGCAGACGGGCGGGGCGTGCTGGCGGGCCCTCCTGTCGTGATCACAGCCTTGCGACGGAAGGCGCGTGGATGAGCGACGCGACAGCAGCGTTCACCGACGGCGTCGGACAGACCTGGGTCTGCGTCGGCTTCGTGCGGGACCTGGCCCCTCAGGAAGCCCTGCATCGGATCGGCGCCACGCCAGGCGTCGCCGCCTACGCGGCCGACGGCGGAACGGTCCTGACCGAGTACGGCTGGCCTCCGCCCGCACGTCGGCGATGCCCTGATCCGGTGACGCCGGCCATGAGGATCCGGAACACGGATCTCCGCGACGCGGAAGGATCGGCGGCGGGCCAGGAGCTCGGATCTTCCCACCCCGATCCTCCCGGAGGCGCAGGTGTCGGCAGCCCGTTCCGCTTCGCGCGCTTCCTCATCGCCTTCTTCGGGTCGGCGAGCGCTGTGGTGCCTCATCCGCCAGCGCCGAAAACCGTACACTCCCACCCTCCAGTGCACTAACCGGTCGAAGAATCCTGTCAGAACCGGCGAAGCGGGGCTTTCGACTCATCTTGCGTATGGCTACTATCGGGCCACTAATCGCCTACTGAGGCGATTTTCGTCAAGGACGCACCGACCGACGAGGAGAGTGTCCTGCACGTGGCTGGATGGGGCAGGGTCGGGCGACGACGAGCAGAGACCGTGGCCGACGGGAACGGATTATCAGGCTCAACCGGTGGCGGGCCGAGGCGGCCGGCCGGTTCTCGCCGCCTGCGTCTGCGTACCGTGCTGATCATTGTCGTGATCGTGCCGGGCATGACGTTCGCCCCTCTGCTGGCTTCGGGCATGTCCCAGCTGTCCAGTCAGTGGCGGGCGGAGAAGGCCCAGATGGATCTGGCCACCACCACTGTCGGCAGACCCGCGGCCGACCTGTTCTTCAGCCTTGACCAGGAGCGACGGCTCACCGCGGAGGTGCAGGCCGCCCCCCGCGGCACCTCCCGCGACAAGCTCGTCAAGCAGCGCGCGGTGACCGATCAGGCCGTGGACGCCTTCCGCCCGCTGGCAGCCCTGGAGATCACCAACGGGCAGGAGGGACTCACCGACGCCATCGCCCGGACCGACCGTGGCCTCGGACTCCTCGACCAGCAGCGCCGGGCGGTGGACGCGGGCTGGTCCAGCCAGCAGAAGGCGTTCGACTACTACAGCGGCGTCCTCGAGTCGGACCTCGGCGTCCTCACCGCCCTCAGCCACACCGATCACGGCGAGGTGAACAGCAAGGCGGAGACTCTCATCGACCTGTTCTGGGTCGTCGACATGGTCGGCCGCGAAGACGCCGTTCTGGCGCGTGGCTGGGAGACGGGGCGCCTGACGAGGGAGGAGTACGGCCTTGTCGCCGACGCCATCGGCACCAAGAGGCACCTCCTGCGGTCCCGGGTGATCCCTGGTCTCCTCGCCAACGAGAGGCAGTACGGCACGCTGACGACCAGCAAGGCGTGGGAGACCATGACCGCCCTGGAGGGGCGGCTGCTCACCTCTGGTGTCGGCGCCGAGAGCGACCAGGTGACGCTCCGCGAGATCGGCCCCGCGTGGCGCTCCTCGGTGGACACGTTCACCGCGCAACTGCTGCAACTCCTCAGCCTTCGGCTCGAGAACGTCAGCACGATCGGCTACAGCCATGCCAACCGCCTTTTCGTGATCTTCATCAGTATCACCAGTGTGGGCCTGCTCGCCCTGGGCTTGGTGATCTTCACCAGCTGGCGTCTCACCTCCGTTCTTCGCCGGCGCATCCGCCACCTGCGCGAGGAAGCCCTGGAACTGCAGGAGCGGCTGCCCGACGTGGTCGCCCGGCTGGAGCGCGGCGAGGACGTCGACGTGGACGCGGAAGTGCACATGGTCGAGCCCACCCCTGACGAACTCGGCGAGCTCGGGCAGGCCCTCAACCTGGCCAGCCGTAGCGCCGTCTTCACCGCCGTACGGCAGGCCGAACAGCACCGTGGCTTCCAGCGCATGCTCCAGCGCATCGCCCGCCGTACGCAGATCCTCATCGGTCTTCAGCTGAAGAAGCTGGACGAACTGGAACGCAAGCACGAGGACCCCGAGGTGCTTGAGGGCCTGTTCGACCTGGACCATCTCACCGCTCGGCTGCGCCGCTACGAGGAGAACCTGGTGATCCTCGGCGGCGGCCAGCCGCAGCGCCGCTGGCGCAAGCCGGTTCACCTGCTCGATGTACTGCGCGCCGCGCAGGGCGAGGTCCAGGACTACCGGCGGATCACGATCGACGTCGAGGGCGAACCCTGGATCGCCGAACGCGCGGTGGGACCGCTGGTCCACGTCCTGGCGGAACTCATGGAGAACGCCACCACCTTCTCCAAGCCGCTGACCCCGGTCGAGGTGCGGGCCTCGCCGGTCAGCCGGGGCATCGCCGTGGAGATCGAGGATCGCGGCCTGGGCATGGAGCCCGAGCAGTACGCCGCCGCCAACGCCCTGATGAAGTCGCCGCCGCAGCTCGACGTGATGACCCACGCCGACGACGTGCGTCTCGGCCTGTACGTGGTCGCCAGGCTCTCCGCGGGCCTGGGCCTCCGGGTGGAACTGCGGCCGTCGGCGTTCGGCGGTACCCGTGTCATCGTGTTGCTCCCGGAACCGCTGGTGGTGGACCGCCCCCGTGCCGTACCCGAGCCGGCCGTCCCCCGGGAGGTTCCCCAGAACCCCGCAGGTTCGCAGCCCCACCCACAGGAAGGCGGTACGGCCGGCCCGCGCGTGGCCCACGAGGACGCGCAGTTGCCGACCCGCTCCAGGGGACGCGCGATGGCATACGTCACGGCACCCGGCGCCGGATCGCATCGGGACGACGCACCCCCGCCGTCCGACCGCCGGCCGCTGCCCCAGCGGGTGCGCCAGGCCAGCCTGGTCAACGAGCTCAAGGCCCCGGCGGACGGGGATGGACAGACCGGCCAGGACACGTGGGCCGTACGCGACCAGCCCACCCGATCCGGTGCCACGATCGGCGCCTTCCAGCGGCAGTCCCGCATGCGCAGGACCGGTGAGGACGCCTTCCAGCCCCGGCCGAGCGGTCCCCCCGAGCCCAGTCCCCCTACGACGGAAGATCGATGATGACGCAGCGAACCACCGCCACCGACACCGACCTGGACTGGCTCCTGGACGGCCTGGTCGATCGGGTCGCGGGCACCCGGCACGCCATCGTGCTGTCCGACGACGGCCTGGTGATCAGCCGGTCCCGCACCATCGAACGCTCGGACGCCGAACGCCTCGCCGCCATCGCCACCGGCCAGCAGAGCCTGGCTCGCGGTGTCGGTCAGCTCTTCAGCGGCGGACCGGTCCACCAGGTCATCATCGAGATGGCCGACCTGTGGCTGTTCGTCACAGCCGCGGGCCGCGGCACCCATCTGGCCGTCGTCGCGTCCCAGGAGGTCGACGCCGAACTGATGACCGTCGCGATGCACACCCTGATCCAGCAGGTGGGCCAGAAGCTGGGCACCGGCGCGCGTACCCCGCGGCCTGAAGACACGGGGAGACGCGGATGAAGCACTGGACGGAGGGCTTCGACGACGACGATGACGCCGACGAGCCCCTTGTCCGTCCCTATACGATCACCGGCGGGCGAACCACCCCTGAACGGGACGACCTGACACTGATCACGGTGGTGACGGCGTTTTCCGAGGTCTCTTCGGAGGCCGGACGCGGCCCGAGGAGACTGCAGCCGGAGCACCGCACCATCCTCGCCCTGTGCAGGCGGCCCCTGGCGGTGGCCGAGGTCGCCTCCGCGCTGAACCTCCCGGTGTCAGTGACCAAGATCCTCATCGGCGATCTGATCGAGGCCCGTCAGCTGCGGGCCCGGCCACCGCTCGCCTTCGCGCAGGCAAGCGGCCTCCCCGGTATGAAAATCCTTGAGGCGGTGAGGGATGGACTACGCAAACTCTGACCACGGGAACGCCGCTCCCCTGGCAGTGAAGATCCTTATCGCCGGAGGTTTCGGCGTCGGGAAGACGACCCTGGTCGGCGCGGTGAGCGAAGTCGCCCCCCTCCGAACGGAGGAGTACCTGACCCATGCCAGCGTCGGCGTCGACGATCTGGAAGGGGTGAGCGGCAAGTCCACTACGACCGTCGCGCTGGACTTCGGCCGCATCACGATCAGCGGCGAACTCGTGCTCTACCTGTTCGGCACCCCAGGCCAGGAACGCTTCTGGTTCATGTGGAACGACCTGGTCAACGGGGCGATGGGCGCGGTCGTCCTGGTCGACACCCGCCGGCTGGACGTGAGCTTCGCGTCGATCGACTTCTTCGAGAGCCGCGGCATCCCCTTCGTCGTCGGCGTCAACTGCTTCCACGGCGTCAAGGACCGGACCCAGGAGGAGATCCGCAGGGCACTCGATCTCGATCCGCAGGTGCCACTGGTGCTCTGCGACGCCCGCGACCGTACGGCGGGCCGAGACGTACTGCTGGCGCTCATCGACCACCTGATGGCCGCCCAGTCCCGTACGGCACCGCAACCCGTGGTTCAGTGAACCTCAGTCTTGGGTGCCCGCGGTCGATAATCGTCGCCGACCTCGCCCCACAGCGACTCTGAGCCCGCCGGTGGCCAGTCGTCCTCGTCCTGCTCCAAACGGAAGACGACCTTCACGTGATCGTCGAGGGGCATCACGGTTCCTTCGCCGTCGTCCGGTGCGGCAGAGTGTAGATGATCTCACGGGCCATTCGCGGGCAGGGTCAGGGCTCCGCGGCGACCATGCCCGATATGCTCCGCCACCCACCCGCTGGGCGGAGGATGAGGGCTTAGGCTACGTTTCGCTTGCCGGTCGGCCGAGGGGTGCTGATGAGACAACACGTGCGCGTTCCGCTGCCGGACGGCGGTTCGCTGGCGGCGACGGTCGCCCTGCCGGAGGGGACCGCACCCGCGACCGGATGGCCGGGAATGGTGGTCGTGCACGAGATCTACGGCGTCGAACCGGACATGCTGGATGTCGTGGACCGGTGCGCCGAGCATGGATACGCGGCGGTCTTACCCGATCTGTACAGCCACGGCACCAGGGTCGGGTGCCTGGCGCGGGCCATGCACCAACTCGCGACCGGTAAGCCGGGCCGGCCGACCGCCGACATCGACGCCACCCGGCGGTGGCTGGCAGGCCGCGAGGACGTCGACGGCGCCCGGCTCGGTGTGATCGGATTCTGCATGGGCGGCGGGTTCGCCCTGGCGTACGCGGCGAGCGCGCCGCCCGGCGTGCGGGCGGCGTCGGTGAACTATGGCGTGGTTCCCCGGGACCAGGAGCAGTTGCGGTCGGTGTGTCCGGTCGTGGGCTCCTACGGCGGCCGCGACCAAGGCTTCCGCTCGCACGGCGCGCGGCTGCAGGAGCACATGCGAGCGCTCGGCATCGAGCACGACGTGGAGATCTATCCGGCCGCCGGGCATTCGTTCATGACGGACGGGCATCACCCCGTCGCGAAACTCGCGCTGTTCCCGCTGCGCCACGGCCTCGTCCGTCCGGCGGCGGACGAGGCGTGGCGGCGTACCTTCGCCTTCTTCGACGAGCACGTCGCCGACCACGAGTAGCGAACAGGGCGCGCGGGACACCGGCGGGGTCAGGCGCGGCGGAGCGTCCGTCCGGCGGCGGCGATCACCGTGGTGGTCAGCACCCAGCCGCTCATGACGAGCACCATCGTGACCAGTTTCGACACCCCGAGCGGGTCCCACGCCTTCTCGTGGCCGAGGTCGACCAGTGGTATCAGCAGGTCGAGGGAGTACAGCCACGGATCCCAGGTGGGATGTTCGTCGGCTTTGACGGGGCACAGCCCAGGGCCTGCGGGGGGACATCCGGGCGTCCCCAGGGAGAACCAGAGGCTCGCTCCCACCAGCACCAGCCCGAAGATCGCGAGCGCCCGGCCCGGCGCGTAGCCGTACCCGATCACCGCGTCCTGCAGGCCGCCCCACAGCCGGATCATCAGGTTCTTCGACTGGTGCGACCGCCGGATCGAGGCCAGGCGCACCGCGCGGGCGTCGCCGTCCTGGCCTGCCAGGTCGAGACAGGCGGCGAGCTTCTCGTACGGCCCGGCCGCGTAGGTGGGGGTGGCGCGTTCGAGCCACAGCAGCCGCTCGGCCACGGGAAGGTCGGAGTCGAGGCGTTCGTAGTGGAAACCGGAGATGTTGATGCCCGCGGCCACGGGCCATGAGGTGGCACCGTCGGCCAGTTCCTGGACGTTCGCCGACGCCAGCGAGATGGCGTGGACGGGCCGGGCGGCGGGTTTGAGCACGAGCGTCTCGGCGGTGAGCCCGTCGGCCCGCAGCGCGGACGGCCCTTCGGCGGCGAGATGGGTGCCTTCGAGCCGGACGGTGCGACCGACGGTCGCGCTGTCCAGCACCAGTTCCCGCTTCAGCTGGGCGCCGCGCAGGTCGACGTCGCCGACGATCCGTGCTCCTGTGCACCGTACGGCCAGGCCGCGCCATTCCCCCTTGGCGTCGACCGCCGAGCCGCGGGACGACTCGTCGGCGCTGAGGCCCGTCAGGGTGGCATCGACCAGACGCAGGTCTCCGTCGAGCAGGCATCCCGCGAGGTCGACCAGGCCTTCCACGGTGCACCGGTCGGCTATGAGGTCGCCGGTGACGTGCAGTCCCGAGGCGGCCAGGGCTCTGCCACGCGGATTCTTCAGCGTGGCGTCCGTCAGCCTCAGGTCGACCCCGACCGCGGCGTTGGTGAGTTTGACCGATCCGGTGGCGGTGAAGGAGCCGGTGGCTTCCAGAGATCCTTTGAGGACGGCGCGGCGCAGGTCGAGGGCGGTGCCCGAGCCGTTGGCGATGGTGGCGTCGATGAAGTTGGTGTTGCCGTCGACCTGGATGGCGGTCAGGACGACCGCGCCGTCGGAGGCGCAGTTCCTGGCCACCAGATGGTTGCCGATGCGCGCTCTGTCGGCGTTCAGCGCGGCCGCCGTACCGGCGGCGGACAGTTTGGCGCCCGCGACGGAGAGATTGCAGTCGATCCTGGCGCCGTGCAGGTAGAGGGGGGCGGCCAGGTCGAGGTCGGCGAAGAGCGCCGATCCCTCGACTTCGAGGTGGTCGGCGCGGACGGCGTCCTCGTCCTTCTTGACGTCGCCGACCTTGGCGCGCTGCAGGCTGATCTGGCAGCCGACCACCATGTGATGGAGCCGGACCGTGCCGCGGAAGCGGGCGTCCTCGCACTGGAAGGCGAGCGCGACACGGCAGTGGTCGAGGGCGAGGGCGATGTCTAAGGGCCGCGACACCTCCAGGCGGTTCAGCATCACGTTGCCCTCGAACACGGAGCCTTCCAGGAACACGCCGCCCGTCACCTGCACGCCTGTGTGCCCGACGACGGAGGCCCCGACGGCGAGCTTGGGCGCGTAGAGCGCCCACTGGCCTGGTGCGGCCAGCTTGGCGTTGTTCAGCCGCAGGTCGCCGTCGATCCGTACGGTCTCCATGCTGAACACGCCGGTGACCTGGACGGCGCACATGTCGAGGTCGCCCGCGACATGCGTCCCGTCGAGCCCGACGGCCCGCTCGGCCTGCCCCCCGTCGATCGTCGAGCCCGTGAGGAGAAGGTCGCCGCCTATCTCGCCGTCCTGGACGTGGACGGGGCCGAGGAAGCGGTTGCCGCTCAGCCACGCGGGACCCGAGCATCTGACCCGCTGCGCGTCCAGCCCCGGCAGCAGGCAGCTGGTGAAGCCGATGAATTGCGCTGTCGCGTCGTTCAGGAAGGGGGCCCGGTCGAAGACGCACTCGTCGAAGGAGAACGACGCCAGCTCGGCGCACCCGACGTCGAGCCAGCCGGACACCCGCGCCCCCTTGAGCATGAGCCTGGCGGGCTTGCCGGGGGACTGCTCGGGGCCGTGCATGAGCAGATGGCTGATGACCTCGGCGCGAATGATCCGTTCCGGCCCCCAGTACTCGCTGCCGGGCGAGCCGGTGACGGGGCTCGGCCCCTCCAGGTCGAGCTGGGCGCCCTCACGGAACGCGGCCCACAGCCGTTGCTCCGAAGGGCTCCAGTCGTCCGGGGGTGACAGGTCCGACGGTCGGGTCATCCGCATCTCCACAGCGAGCCGTGACGGTTACCGGTGAGTCCCCGAAGATACATCGGGCCGAGGCCGGGAGTGATCTTTCCGCCGCCGCCGACCCACGACGGACCGGCAGCCCCCAGTACATTGGCCGGCTCGGACCTGGTGGCGGCGCCGGGCCGGCGTCTAGGGTGCCGGAATGATCGAGCTGCCGGAGGCGTTCGCGCGGAGCACCGTCGAGCGTGAAGGAGAGCCCGGAGGGGCGTGGCTCGCCGTACTGCCCGGCATCGTGGACGAGTTGATGGCGCGCTGGGAGTGCGTGCAGGACGGCGAGGTCGTGCACGGAGGTGTCGGGGTCGTCGTCCCGGTGCGACGACGGTCCGAGGGGATCGCCGTGCTGAAGGTGTCGTTTCCACACCCCGGAAACGTCCACGAGCCGCACGCGTTCGCGGCGTGGGGTGGGTGCGGAGCCGTTCTGCTGCACGAGCGGGACGACGGGCGTTTCGCCATGCTGCTCGAACGAGCCCAGATGTCGACGCTGGCGGAGGTCGACGATGGCGATGAGGTCGCGAGTGTCGCGGGGCGGATCGGTCGCCGGCTCGCCATCCCCGCGCCGCCTGGCCTTCCCCGGTTGCGGGAACGGGCCGGTGCCTGGGAGGAGCAGCTGCGTAGGGATGCCGAGGAGCTGACACACACTCTGTCGCCTTACGTGGTGGACGCCGCCGTGGCGACGGTCCGTGAACTGGGCCGCGTCCAGCCGGACATCCTCGTCCACGGCGACCTGCACGCCGGAAACATCCTGCGCGCCGGCCGGGAGCCGTGGCTGGCCGTCGACCCCAAGGGGTACGCGGGAGACCCCGCCTACGACGGCGGCACGCTGCTCAAGTCGCGGGTGCTGACGCTCCTCGAAGCGGACGACCTGCGGAAGGCTCTCCTCCGTACGCTGGACGTCTTCGCCGAGGCCGCGGAGCTCGATCGTGAACGCGCCCGGCGCTGGGCCCAGCTCCACGCCGTCCAGGCCGCGTTCGGGGGCCGCCGCCACGGGTTCCGTATCGCCCGCAGCGGATCACGGCTGGACAGGTTCATCGAGATCGCGGACCACCTGGCGGAGCTGCTGACGGACCGCCCGTAGACCATAGGTCGTGGGTCAGTGATGTAGTAGGTGGACGATGGCGGCGGTGCCCACCGCCACGATGAGCATGCGCAGTACGGCGGGGCTGAGGCGGCGGCCCACCTTGGCCCCGATCTGCCCGCCGAGCGCGGAACCGGCCGCGATGAGGGCGACGGCCGTCCAGTCGAACCTCGCGGAGAACAGGAAGAAGAGCGCGGCGACGCCGTTGACGATGGCGACAAGGACGTTCTTGACGGCGTTGAGGCGTTGCAGGGTCTCGTCGAGGAGCGCGCCCATCAGGGACATGTAGATGATTCCCTGGGCGGCGGGGAAGTAGCCGCCGTAGACGCCGGCGAGCGTCAGGCCGGTGAAGAGCAGCGGCCCGCTGTCGGGGCGGGCGGGGCCGCCGGCGCATTCGCGGCTGCGCCGTACGCGCCTGGTGATCTGGGGTTGGAGGACGACCAGGACGAGGGCCAGCCCCACCAGGGCCGGGACGATCTTCTCGAACGCCGTAGGGGGCAGCGCGAGCAGGAGCGTGGCGCCCGTGAGCCCGCCGAGCAGGGCACCGATGCTCATCTTCAGGATGCGCCGGCTCTGGCCGGTGAGCTCCTTGCGATAGCCGACGGCCCCGCTGATGGAGCCGGGGATCACACCGAGCGTGTTGGAGACCGCGGCGGTGACGGGCGGCATGCCGGTGGCGAGCAGAACGGGAAAGGTGATCAGTGATCCGGAACCGACGACGGTGTTGATGGCGCCCGCGCTGACGCCTGCCGCGAAGACGGCGAGCATTTCCCATGGCGTCACGCTGTCTCTTCCTTCGCGGAGTCGGCGGCTGTGCCCGGCGGGACTCTCATCCAGCCGACGCTAGGCGGGAATCACTTCGGCGCTCACCGAAGTGTCCCGGCTCCACGCCGCCGTCTTCCCCTCAGCCCGAGGATCGCCGCGCTGGCGGAGGGCCCTGGGCGAACACACGGCTCGTCGCCCGACCGGGGTCCCCTCAGGGGGGCGGCAGGGGGAACCCTGATGCCGGGGCGGATCGGTGGCGACAGCATCGACCCATGCAGATCGCCAGATCAGCGGCCGTGGCCGCACCGCTTCTCATGCTCGCGTACGGGGTCATCAGACTGGTCGGCCGGATGGACGGCGTGTACGGACCCGGCCTGGACTGGCAGGCCGCCCACGTGGCGAACCTGGCCGGACTGGTGCTGTTCGTGTTCCTGGTACTGGGCATCCGCCGACTCCTCACCCGCAGCGTGGGCAGGGAGGCCGTCGTGGCCATCACGCTGGTCGGGGCCGGCACGTCGATCGTGCAGTTCGTGGCGGACATCGCCTGGGGCGGTCGCCGACCTCACCGGCGGGCGCGGCGCGCACGTGGTGCTCGACTTCGTCGGCGAGGGAGGTACCGAAGCCGAGGGTGTGGCGATGCTGCGCCGCGCGGGCTCGTACTTCGTGATCGGCTACGGGGGACGTGTCGAGATCCCCACCATCGACATCATCTCCAACGAGATCAACGTGATCGGCAATCTCGTCGGTTCGTACAACGATCTGGACGAGCTGATGGCCCTGACCGCGCGGGGGAAGGTGCATCTGCACACCAGGAAATATCCCCTCGAAGCCGTTGACGAGGCCATGGACGACCTGGACGGCGGGCGCCTGCAGGGCCGGGGAATTCTCGTACCCACGAGGAGCTGAGATGTACGAAAAGGATGGCCAGAAGTACTTCGTCGTCGACGGGCACATCCATTTCTGGGACGCCAGGCCGGCGAATCAGGCGAACCGCTACGGCGAGGGCTTCATCAACTGCTTCTACGACTACCACCGCAATCTCTCTCCGGCGCCGGAGGTGTGGTCGCTGGAGGAATTCTGGCAGCAGAGCGAGGAACGGATCCTGCACGACGTCTTCGAGGTCGGCTACGTGGACAAGGCCATCTTCCAGCCGACCTACCTCAACGACTTCTTCGTGAACGGATTCAACACCACCGAGCAGGACGGGGTGCTCGCGGAGAAGCACCCGGACAAGTTCATCGTGAACGGGTCGTGGGATCCGCGCGACGGCGAGGCGGGACTTCAAAGGCTCGAGGCGCTGGCGAAGCGCTGGAACCTCAAAGGGGTCAAGCTCTACACCGCCGAATGGAAGGGCGCTTCGAAGGGCTGGAAACTGACCGACCCGTGGTCCTACCGGTACCTGGAGAAGAGCCAGGAACTCGGGATCCGCAACATTCACGTCCACAAGGGGCCGACGATCTACCCGCTCAACCGGGACGCGTTCGACGTGGCCGACGTGGACGAGGTCGCGAGCGAGTTCCCCGAGCTCACGTTCGTCGTCGAGCACTGCGGGCTGCCCAGACTGGAGGATTTCTGCTGGATCGCCACGCAGGAGCCCAACGTCTACGGCGGGCTCGCCGTCGTGATGCCGTTCATTCACACCAGGCCGCGCTACTTCGCGCAGGTGATCGGCGAGCTGCTGTACTGGCTCGACGAGAACCGGATCACCTTCGCCAGCGACTACGCGATCTGGACGCCCAAGTGGCTCATCGAGCGTTTCGTGGACTTCCAGATCCCCGAAGACATGCGCGGGGAGTACGGCGAGCTCACCCCTGAGGTGAAGAAGAAGATCCTGGGCCTCAACGCCGCCCGGCTCTACGACATCCCGGTACCGCCCGAGCTGGACGTCGTGGAAGCCCACGCGGGTAGCGGCGAGCCCGTCGCGTCAGGGCCGAAGGTGCCGGCGTGAGCGTCCCGCCTCCCGGCGGCGGCGTCTGGGCCGCGCTGGCGACCGTGCGGGATCCGGAGCTGGACGAGCCGATCACCGAGCTCGGGTTCGTCAGCGAGGCCGAGGTCCACGAGGGGCGCGTTTCGGTACGGCTCCGCCTGCCGACGTACTTCTGCGCCCCGAACTTCGCCTACCTGATGGTCGCCGACGCCCGCGACGCGGTACGAGCGGTACCCGGCGTGGTCGCGGTGGACGTGCGGTTGGAGGACCACTTCGCGGCCCACGAGATCAACGCGGCCGTCGCGGAGGGCGCGGGGTTCACCGGGTCCTTCCCCGGCGAGGCCTGCGGAGAACCTGACGAGCTGCGCCTGACGTTCCGGCGCAAGGCCTACCTGGCGAGCCTCGACCGGATGTGCGCCCGGTTGACCGCCGAGGGCCTGCGGTCCGGGCGGCTGCGGCTGGGCGAGGTTCCGGAGTCCCCGGAGCTGGCCCGGCTGCTTCACCGCAGGGCCGAGCTCGGGCTGGACTGCTCGCCGCAGTCGCCGCTGCTTCTCGACGAGCACGGCGAGCCGATCCCCGCCGAGGAGGCCGCGCCGCGGCTGCGGTTCGCCCGTGCCGTACGGGTCAGCATCGAGGGCAACGCCGACTTCTGCCGAGGACTGCTCCATACGCGGTACCCCGAAGCGGCGGAGCGGGACCCGTCACCTCCGGCAGGCGAACCGACCTGACCCGTCGGAATGGGAACGCGTGTGGACAGCCCCGCCGAGAAGATCTTGACTGGAGGAACAGCGCGGGCGTCGTCGTCTCCCATCCCCGAAGGGGCCGGAAAATGATCGAAATAACCGGCTTGACCAAACGCTATGGCGACAAGACGGCGGTGGACGGGTTGACGTTCAGCGTGTTCCGCTCACGCGACACCTGAGCCCGCCCGTCGCTATCGCCGACGGTCTCGGACAGCGCCGTTCCTGCTCCAGATCAGCGGCCGGAGTTCCGCGGGTTCGCCGGGCGCGTGTTCCCCCAGCACCTCCCTGCGGGAGACCTTGGCGACGGACACCCGCTGGTGGTAGTCGCGGAAGGTCTGCACCTCGCCGTCACTCCGGCAGAGTTCCCACTTCGGGCCGTCCAGTTCGGTGTAGGACATCCCCTCGTCCACATCGTCACCTATCGTGGCGACGCTGACGGCCCAGCGGCGGAGCAGGGAAGCCGAGGCCCGCACGCTGAGCACCCCGTCGAGCCGCGCCACCTCGGCGGCCCGGACGTCATCCTCCGGACGCCACCGCCGCCACCAGGTGCCGTCGGCCCGGCCCTGCCCCCGCGCCACCATCCCCCGCCGTGCCCGCGGAAAACCGATTCCCCGCTCGCACCGCTCTCACTACACTCGCCACGAACGGCGCGCTGCCACGACACCGCAGCGCGCACTGACGAGGGAGAGGAGCCGGCCGTGCGCTACAGCACCGCTGCGGTGGTTCCCCCGTCACGACACGAGGTGATCCTGGTGTCTTCGCCGGCCCGGCATCGGCTGCGCGGCCGACGCCGGATGTCCCCCTGACGAACACCTGATCCCTGCCGGCCCGGCACTCGACTGATCGACCGGGCCGCCCCTTCGCGGTCGCGCCGCACCAGGGTTTCGCCATGGCCTGACTCCAGGCCGTCTCGTCGGGGAATCGCGCTGTCCTGTTCGGATCCTCTCGAAGGGCCAGAGGCCATGCGTGCCAACCTGCACCGTCATCTCGTCGACCAGCCGGACGGCGTCCGCAACCTGGGCGTCCTCGCCCATGTCGACGCCGGCAAGACCACCGTCACCGAACGGATCCTGTACATCACCGGCGCCACCTACAAGCGTGGCGAGGTGCATGACGGGACGACCGTCACCGACTTCGACTCCCAGGAGCGCGATCGTGGGATCACCATCTTCGCCGCGGCGGTGAGCTGTTCCTGGGACGGTCACCGGATCAACCTGATCGACACCCCTGGCCACGTCGACTTCTCGGACGAGGTGGAGCGCGCGTTACGGGTGCTCGACGGCGCGGTCGCGGTCTTCGACGGCGTCGCGGGAGTCGAACCGCAGAGCGAGTCGGTGTGGAGGCGGGCCGACCGGTACGGCGTGCCGCGCATCGCCTTCGTCAACAAGCTGGACCGAGCCGGCGCCGACCTCGACGCGGCTGTCGGCTCGATCCGCGAGCGGTTGCACAGCGTCCCGCTGGTGGTCCAGTTGCCGATCGGCCGGGAGGACGGGTTCGTCGGAGTGGTGGATCTGCTGCGCATGCGGTCGCTGGTCTGGGCCGACGGCCAGGACACGGTCACGGAGGGCCCGGTGCCCGACGACCTGTACGAGGAGGCGCGGCGGCGACGCCGCTCGCTGGAGGAGGCGGTCGCCGAACTGCACCCGATCGCGTTGGAGGAGTTCTGCGCGGAGCAGGAGATCTCCGCAGGCACTCTCGCCACAGCGCTGCGCGACCTGACCAGGACCGGTGAGGGCGTGGTGGTGCTGTGCGGATCGGCCTACCGCAACAGGGGGATCGAGCCGCTGCTGGACGCCGTCGTGTCCTACCTGCCCTCGCCGGTGGACGTTCCACCGGTACCGGGCACCTGGGACGGCGAGGCGCAGGAGCGTGCCGCCGATCCGGCGACGCCGCTGGCCGCGCTGGTGTTCAAGGTGAGCGCGACCGCCACAGGGCGGCTGTCCTACGTGCGGGTGTACTCGGGCACGATGCGGAAGGGAGACACGGTGATGGACGCGGGCGCTGGACGCACCGAACGCGTCGGCCGGATCCTGCGCGTCCAGGCCGACCGGCACACCGAGGTGGACCAGGCCGTGGCCGGGGACATCGTCGCCGTGGTCGGGCTGAAGGCGGCCCGTACAGGGGCCACGCTGTGCGCACCCGCCGCGCCGCTGGTCCTCGAGCCGCCGTCCGCCGCCGATCCGGTGGTCTCCGTGGCGGTCGAGGCCCGCACGAGCGCCGGTACCGGCCGGTTGGCCGCGGCGTTGGCGCGGCTGGTCGAGGAGGACCCTTCGCTGGCCGTACGGACCGACGCCGAAACAGGGCAGACGGTGCTGTCGGGGATGGGCGAGCTGCACCTGGAGGTGGCGGTGGAGAAGATCCGTCGCTCCCATGGCCTGGATGTCGGCGTCGGCCGTCCGCAGGTGGCGCACAGGGAGACGGTCGCCCGCGGTGTGTCCGGCCTGCTGTACCGGCACGTCAAGCAGGACGGGGGCGCCGGGCAGTTCGCCCACGTCGTCCTGGACGTGGATCCGCCGGACCCCGCCGGTGACGACGCCACGGGCTTCGTGTTCCGTTCGACCGTCGTCGGCGGGCGGGTCCCGCGGGAGTACGTCCGTGCGGTGGAAGCCGGCTGCCGGGACGCCCTGGCCGCCGGTCCCCTCGGCGGTCACCCGGTGACCGGCCTGCGGGTCACGCTGACCGACGGCGCCACCCATCCCAAGGACTCGTCGGAACTGGCCTTCCGTACGGCAGGCCGGCTCGCGCTGCGGGAGGCTCTGCGCGCCTGCCGCATGGTGCTGCTGGAGCCGGTGGTCGAGGTCACGGTGACCGTGCCGGACGACGCCGCCGGCGGGGTGCTGGGTGACCTGGCGGCACGGCGCGGCCGCGTCTCGGGCACGACCGCCAGGGCGGGCACGGTGGTGATCACCGCGACCGTGCCGCTGGCCGAGGTGTTCGGCTACGCGACCAGGCTGCGGAGCCGTACCCAGGGCAGGGGGACGTTCACCACCCGGCCCGCGGGTTACGCCCCGGTGCCGAGCGCGGCGTCCACGGAGAAGCTGTCCAGGTAGGACCCGGCGACGGCCCCGCCATCAGGGCGGGGCCGTCCCAGGCCTCGCCCCTCCGGTCGGCTCAATCGCCGAAACGGGTCTCCAGCTCCTCGTAGTCGGCGCTGATCTGCCGCAGGAGCTCTCGCAGGGTGTCGCCGTAGACGGCGACCGCGGCGAACACGTCGAAGGCGTCCGCGTGCTCCCCTGTCGCCGCCGGCTCGGCCGGGGTGAGATCACCGGTCAAGGTCTCGACGACGCTCACCACCCCGTCGAGGACGGTGAACCCGTGCGGCGGGAGGCCGGGCGCCGTCACGGTCCCCGGCACGATCCCGAGGCTGACGTTCGACAGCGTGGAGGCCCGCGCGAGCCGTTCGAGCTGCGCCCGCATCAGGGCGGCCGATCCCAGCCAGGTCCGTACGGCCCCCTCGGTGAGGACGAACGAGAACTGCCGTCCGAACTCGAACAGCAGGCTCTGCGCCTCCATGCGGACGGCCGCGGCCTCCGCGACGTCGTCCTGTCCGGTCTCCGCCGCGAGAGCGAGTGCCGTGCGCGCGTAGTCGGCGGTCTGGAGCAGCGAGGGGATCATCACCGACTGGAACACCTGGATCCGGTGCGCCGAACGGAGCCGGGCCGCGTTCGCCGCCTCCCTGCCGGCCATACCGCCCGGCTCATCCAACGCCCGCAGGCGATCCCGACGATCCTCCACCCCAGCGTTCTACCACCCAGGCCGCCCTACCTGGGCGCTGATTCGGATCTCTCCAGAATTGTCCTCATCGCATGCGACATGCGCCCGTTCCGGTGCTCCGCTGAGTGCGGCCCACGGCTCTACTGGTAGGACCAGCCGCTCCACCTGTCCACCGTGATGACGACCACCGGGCCCTCGGGTGGGCGGGAGCGGTACGGCTCGTAGCGCTCGGCCAGGCGTGCGATCCACGTCGCCCGCTCGGACGGATCCTCGGCGATCACCGCCCTCCCGTCCGCCCGCGCCCACCACAGCCGTGACCAGTCCTCGTCGTAATGGTCCACGAGCAGGCAGACCCGGTCGTTGGCGGCGATGTTCCTCAGCCTGCGAAGGTCCGGAGTCGTCTTCGGCTTGTGGTCGACGGCGAACGCGATCAGGTCGTCCCGCACGGCGAACACGATGGGCACGAGATGCGGTGTTCCACGGGCGTCGGCCGTGGCGAGCGTGGCGGTCCGCGCTGCCGCGAATCTCTCCCTGGCGGCGAGCTCGTTCATGACGGCATTCAACCGCGCCGCGGCCGTCCCGCGCTGCCGCCGGCCGGCTCCGCGGCGTACTACCGGCTCCGCGGCGTATCAGGAGCCGCCGGCAGAGAGGCTGCTCGCGGCCGGCCAGATCGAGAAGGCGTCCACATACGGTCGCAGCAGCGCGGTGAGTTCCGCGTCGCCCCTGTCGTTGAGCGCGTTCTCGCCGATCTGGCGCGCGGCCCCGGCCAGGAGGTCGGCGACCTGGACCCTGGGATCCGTCCGCGAGTCGACGAGCCGCAGGCCGGCCAGCCAGCCGCCGCGTGCCGTATGAAGCCGGGCGATCCGATCCTCCGTCAGCAAGGTTTGCCGATCGTGGACGATCGAGACGGGCCGTTCGCCTTCGCCCCAGTAGGCGACGGCCCGGATGATGGCCGGGATCAGCGGGTCCAGCACCGGCATCGGCTGAGGGTCGTCGAGCAGCTCCGCTCTGAAGGCCTCCATACGAGGCCTGGCGCGCGAGATCAGCCCCATGATGTCGCCGATCCGCCCCCGGGCGCCCAGGCCGCCGACCATGCGGAACACCTCGTCGACGCGGACTCCAGGCCCGCGTCCGTTCTTGGTGCGCAGCAGGTCGTTGAAGGACTCCAGGAAGAGGTTCCATCGCTCGGGCCCGAGGCTGTCAGGGCCGTCGCGGTAGAGGTCGGCCGCCATGTGGCCGTCGGCGTCCTCCTCCGGCGCGATCAGGTCGACGACCCTGCTGACGACGAAGAACGCCTTGTCGATGAGGTACACGTGCGTGTGGCCGAGGAGCGGCCCCGACGGGCCGAGCATCCACTTCAGGGCTTCCCGATGCTTTGTGCGCCGGATGACGTCCGACTTGTACTCCAGCGTGGGAGAAGGCGCTCTGTCGCGTACCTCCTGGATGCAGGCCGCCGCCGAGGCGACGTCCAGCCGTACGCCGGCGTGGGCGAAGACCTTGGTGTTCCCGCCGACGAGCTTCTCTCCTTCCGAGCCGGACTCGTCGCAGGCGATCTCCAGCACCGATTCCATGGACGCCAATCTCGCAAAGTGCCACGAATCACTCAAGTGGATTACCAGGCGGCGGAGGAGGCCGGCGCGGGTGAAGGGGGCGGCGGCGGCACGCCAGGCGCGCACCCTGAGGGCGCCGATGGCGGGCGCGTCGGCCAGCTGGCGGCCCCGCGAGCCCGCTCCACGGAGGGCCCCCGGCCGCAGCGAACACAGCCTCCAAGAGGGGGTGACAGCCAAGGCAGTCGGCTGGTGGTGGCAAAGGTCGAGGAAGCGCCGTGTGTCTCCGTTGACCCATAGGAGCGGGCTGAATAAATTCCGACCCGTTCTGCGGCCGAGTGAAGCGGTGGAATCGGATGCGTTCGATCATTCGTGCAGTTCAGCGGGATCATGGCTGTCGTCGCCCCGACGCGGCGCAGCGCACAGGGCCGCCCGGATCCGGCGAGGAAGACCCGGCATCGGGGGTGGTGCGCTGCTTCGGCGAGCGGCCCGTGCCCTACGACGAGCCGGTCGAGGAGAGCGGGGCGCTCGTCGAGCCGTCTCCTGGTGAGCTGCTCGCCGCCGCCCGCGGTGCCGTGGCCGAAGGGAGCCCGTTGATCGTCGCCGCGCGGAACGACGCCTACGCGGGGTTCCTCCGTTCGCTGTGGCTGGAGCATCCGGAGCTGGCGGTCGGTCTGGTGATGACCACCGGCGACGTCGTGACGCCCGTCGGACCCGGGCCCGGCTACCACGAGCTGTCCGTCGACGAGCGGGGCGGTGTGTGGCGCAGGGAGAGCGTGCCGCTGGAGCTGCCCGAGGGGGAGATTCCGCTCGGACCCGATGACGTGGTGCTGGTCAGCGGTGGCGGCAAGGGGTTCGGGCACGCGTGCGCGAAGGCGCTCGGTGAGGCGACGGGAGCCAGGCTCGCGCTCTTCGGCCGTTCCGAGCCCGACGACGATCCGGCCCTGGCCGCCGATCTAGGCGCTCTCACGACGGACTACGCCTATGAGCCGGCCGACCTCGGTGACTCCCTGGCGGTGGCGCATGCCGTACGGGCGCTGGAGGAGCGGCTCGGGCAGGTGACGGCGATCGTGCACGCGGGCGGGGTGAACCGGCCCGCCCGGTTCTCGGAGCTGAAGGACGGGGAGATCGCGCTGCACGTCGCGCCCAAGGTGGGCGGGCTGGAGGCGCTGCTCGCCGTGGTGGAGCGGCCGCGGCTGGTGGTGACGTTCGGTTCGGCGGCCGGCAGGTACGGCAGGGCCTGCGGCTCGCACGTGGCCCTCGCCAACGGGCTGATGCGCGACAGGGCGCGGAAGGCGGGGAGCCTGGCACGGCGGGTGCTCACCATCGAGTGGGGGAGCGAGGGCAGGTGCGACCTGTTCCTTCGCCTGCTGGCGGTGCCCGATCTCTCCGGAACGGTCTCCGTCCGTACCGGCGAGGACCCGCATCCGCAAAAATGAGGGCATGAACGAGCAGTGGCAGGAGATCGGCGATCGGGTGTTCGTCCGCCGGCACGAGTCCTATGACCTGAACGTGGGGCTCGTCGTCGGTGACGGTCAGTGCCTGGTCCTCGACACGCGGGAGTCCCATCCGAAGGCCGCCGACCTCGTCGACGCCATCAGGAAGATCACCCCGGACCCCTGGGTCGTCGTCAACAGCCATGCCCACTTCGACCACTACTTCGGCAACGCGTTGTTCGTCCCCGCCGAGTTCTGGGCGCATGCGCGGGCCGCCGAGGAGATCAAGAGGGACGGCGAGGGGACCAGGGACAGGGTGGCGGCCTCCAGGGAGCCCGAGGCGGCGGACGTCGAGATCGTGGTGCCTGACCACACGTTCACCGAACGGGCGACGCTGGACATCGGCGGCAGGCCGGTGCATCTGCGCTACTTCGGCAGGGGGCACACCGACAACGACATCATCGTGCACGTGCCCGACGCTGGTGTGATCTTCGCGGGGGACCTGGTGGAGGAGGGGGCGCCCCCGGCGTTCGACGACGGGTACCCGCTCGACTGGCCGGGCACGCTGTCGGCGATGCTGGCCGCGCTGGGGGAGCCGGTGATCGTGCCGGGGCACGGCGCGGTGGTGGACCGCGCGTTCGTCACCGCCCAGATGAACGACCTGGCCGTCACCGCTGACCTGGCCCGTCGCGCGCACGTGGAGGGGCTGCGCGACCTGATCTCGCAGATCCCCTATCCGCAGGCGATCGAGCGGGCGTTCCTGCAGCTCGACGCAGGGTGACCGCGAGCCGGCGCCGCCGGCCCGCGGGATCGGGTGAGTCGACTACTACCTGGAGGCCATATCCGTGCGGTCGGCTATAGTGCATTCTGCAATATAGGAGGAGGCATCATGGCGCGACGCCACGATCTGGTCGGACTGACCGTGCTGGCCATGCTCTCGGTGCGCGCCAGTCACCCCTACGAGCTCCACCGCTTCATCGTCGACACGCACAAGGACTACGTGACGGGGCTGCCCCGCAGCCTTTACCACGCGGTCGAACGGCTGGCGAAGGAGGAGCTGATCGTGCCGGTCGAGACCACGCGGGAGGGCCGCAGGCCGGAACGCACGGTCTACGAGATCACCGAGGAGGGCCGTGCGGAGCTGTCGGTACGGCTGCGCAGGCTGCTCGAGCAGCCGGAGGCGGATCGGCGGGCCTTCACGGCCGCGATCTCGCTGATCGGCTGTCTGCCGTCGGCCCAGGCCAAGATGGCGCTGCGCACCCGCGCGGCCAGTCTCGAAGGGGGCATCGCCGGGCTCGTGAGCCATCGGCAGGCGCTGGCCGACGGCGGGCTGCCCGAGGTGCTCGCGCTGGAGCTGGAGTGCGCGCAGGCGCTCCAGGAGGCGGAGCTCGCCTGGGTGCGGGGGCTGATCGGCAGGATCGACGAGGGGCGGCTCGACTGGCCTGGCTCGGTCAGAAGCGCGCTCCTCGAGCAGGTGCTCGACTGACAGAGGAGGCCGTCGAGGCAGGCCATCGAGGCGACCCACAGGGAGGTGTTCAAGCTCCCCATCAAGATCGACATGGGGGGTGGGGAGCCGCAGGTCAAGGAGCTGGGCCCCGGCGTGCGGCAGGCGATCGTCCAGGGCGGCTCCAACGGCCGCGCCTCGGTCGTCACGTTCGTCGCCGTGGAGACCGGCGGCGGCCGGCGTTTCGCGTTCTTCCAGAACACGAGGGTGACCAAGCCGTGAAGAAGCTCATCACCGAGGTGTCGGGCGTGGTCGAGGCGCCGGTCGCGCACGTCGAACGCGAGCTCAGGAAGGCGCTCGGCGGCGAGCTCCACCACCAGGGCGGCTGGTGGTACAGAGGCGAGTGGTCCGTGGAGCCCCACCCCAGGGGTTCGCTGGTCGTCCACCGCGTCTACAACGTCGCCGAGTGGTTGCGCTGGGCCGTGCCCCTGGCCAACAGGTTCTTCATCGGCTTCGACGAGGCCACCAGGGAGGGCTTCCGCCAGATGACGGCGAAACTCTCCTGACAGTCGTGGGGGGGGGGGGGGGGGGGGGGGGGGGGGGGGGGGGG
>NZ_JBYITD010000067.1:0-25534 GCF_057708945.1 Nonomuraea sp. bgisy101 | reverse complement strand
TGGGTCGCCGCCGAGTTCGCGCAGTTGCTGACTGCGGTCGGGCAGGTGCCACCACCTCCGCATCTGCCGGTCGACGGCGGGCTGGCATTCTTGGACGAGGCCGCCCTCGGCTTCGTCATGCTCCATCGCAACGATGCGGAGCCGGTGGCGGCGCACCGCCGGTTCTCCACCGCCCGCCTCGCCCTGCACCGGGCACAGGGGGACCGGGCAGCGGGGCAGGCGTGGCAGGAAACGGCCACCGCCGCCGCGCACCTGGCCACGCTCGGGGACGAACGTGTGGTCACGTGTATGAGACCGACCGTCGACGGCTGGGAGTGCTCCTGCCCGCTCGACCCGGTCACCGGGCAATGCACGGCGTCCCGCACCACGTACGGCTTCTGGTTTAACGTCACCGGCGGCCCGCACCGCTGCAACGGCGAGGACAGCATCGCCGCTACCGTCGAGCGCCAGGCGCGCACCGGCGATCCGGCCTGCCGATGGATCGCGGACGACCCCGGCGCGCTGACCTTCGTGGCCGACTCCTACGCGGCGGCGATCCGTGCCGTGCTGCCGGTCGGGGTCGAGATGCGCCCCGCACGATCGGATCTGGGCCCGCCGATCGGCGAGGAATTCGTCGGCCCGGCCCACCTTGACGACTGCAGCTGGCCCGCGACCTACCCCCGCACCCCGGCCGGCGGGCTGGACCTGCCGACCCTGGTGAGCCGTGTCGACCTCGGCCCGCTCCTCGTTCGCGCACCCCGCCCCGGAGACCCCGATGACTGACCGCCTTCGTGGGGACAGTGCGACCGGCACCACCGGCGGCCGCGGTGATCGGGCTGATCGACGGCTTCCGGTCGAGCCGGTCGTGACCAGATCGGCCGGGCTCGGCCGCACGCCCATCACCGCCCCTGACGCCGACGCCACCGGCGGCAATCCTGCCGCCCCCACCCGCCGCGCCGCGGCGCCCCCCGGCCAGGGGCGCGCGATGAGCACCGAGCCGGCCGAGCCGCTCCAGAGCCTCGCCGCGCCCGCGACCGGCGCGGCACGTGAGCTGGACGCCCTCACCGCGTCCGGGATCATCCTGCTCGACCGGCCGCGAGCCGCGCCGGACGAGGACGCCGACGACTTCGCCGAGCTGATCCCGCTCGCCGCCCTTCCGGTGCAGCTGCCGGCCAAGGGCACGCCGCCGCCGGCCCGCGACGCGAGCGGCCTGGCCACGCTGCTGCGCACCGCGGGCGCTGCCGAGGTGGCGCTGGCCGCGACCGGCGGCTGGCTGCTGTCTGAACGCCGCTCCTCCCCCGCCACCCAGGACGGCTACATCCGCGACGTCTCCTGGTGGCTGTGGTGGATCCAGGTCCGAGGCCTGGACCTGCGCGACGTCTCCTTCATCGAGGCCGACACCTACGCCGCCGCGATGCGGCACGCCGGCCTGGCCCCCGGCACCCGCCGCCTGTCGGCCTGCTCCAGCTGGTACGCCTACCTGCAGTGGGCCGACGCCGCGGCGCGCAACCCGTTCGCGGGCATGGACCTGCCCAAACGCGCCGGCAAGCCGAGCCGCTACCTCACCGAGGCCCAGCTGGACGACCTGGTCGTCCGCGCGGTCGCGCACGAATCCGCCCGCACCGCCGCCGTCGTCGCGGTGCTCAAGGCTACTGCCTGCCGCATCGGTGAGCTGACCGCCGTCCAGCTGGACGCCCTGGGGTATGCCGGCGACCACCGGATTCTCACCCTGCCCGCCAAGGGCGGCCACCCCCACCGGGTCGTCATCGACGACCATGCCACCGGTCCCCTGCTCGACGCCTACCTGGCCGAGCGGGGCGCGGCACCCGGGCCGCTGTTCGTCACCCGCACCGGCGCCCGGCTGCAGCGCTCCTACGTCCTGGACCTGCTGCAGCGGCTCGCAGGGGCCGCCGGCATCCCGGACCCGCACACGCTCACCCCGCACGCCATCCGGCACAGCGTGGCCACCGCGCTGCTGCACGCCGGCGAACCGCTCGACGTGGTGCAGGCCCTGCTCGGCCACGCCGACCCGCGCACCACCCAGGCCTACCTGCACGTCGACCAGCTGGACCGCCGCCCCGCCCACCGGGCCGGACGGCGGCTGGCCGCCGTCGTGGCCCGCCGCCTCCACCCCGTCCCGTCGGCATAGCCTTGGTGGGGCATCCGCGTCGGCCAGCACCCTTACGGCGGTGCCCAGCGACTGACCACAACGACATCGACCAGGCAACCGAGGCCGCCACCACCCCGGCCGCTCGGCTGGTCCTCATGCTGGCCGCCGTTTACGCCGCCCGCACCGGTGTTCAGGCGCGGGATCGCGCAGGGAGCGGGGGGACTGCCGTATCGCGCGGCAGTTCGTCGATCGCGTGAGGGCTGACGCCGCGCACGAGCAGATAGCCGATCATCCAGAACTCGCCTACGGTCGAGGGAATTACCAGGGCGTCGGCGGCGACCCCCGCCTGGGGAGCGAGGTACCTGACGAACACGCTCAGCAGGTAGCCGACGCCGCCCGCGACGAGGAGCCAGCCCAACGGCCGGGGCATCCACCGCGAGCGCAGCACGCACCAGCCCATCGGGATGAGCCACAGGCCGAAGAACAGCGCGCCCACTCCCCACAGGTCGCCGCTGAGGACGTACAGGAGCTGGACGGTGGCTGCCGCGTCACCGATGGGATCGGTCGCGACCGTGACCGCGCTGGCGAGAAGCGCCGCGCTGGCGAGGATCGCGACCGCGTTGACAAGGCCGAAGGCGGCGATGCTGCCGGCGGCGACGGGGTTCGCGGTGCGGAACAGGCGGTAGAACCACACGGCGGTGAGCGCCTGGGTCAGGACGACGAGCAGCTCGACGGCGATGCCGGTGCGCGCCAGCGACTCGTGCTCGACCAGGCGGGCAAGCGTCGCAGTGGGGTCGTCGGCAACGAACAGTCGCGACCGGATGAGCAGGGAGCCGAGCACGCCGCTGATGGCGAGGCCGAGGTAGAGCAGCCCGGTCGTGCGGGCGCTGCGGATTAATGGGTGCATCGTGGTCCCCTTCCTCTGGTGCGTCAGTGACCGACGACGTCGTTCGGGGGGTCGACGGGCTGGCGCCGATGACCTTGCCTTATGATGTAAGGGAACCATACAACGTAAGGTGCTGGCAAGGGTCGGGAGACGGATGGGTGAGAAGACCTTTCGGGAGCCACTCAGTCGCGAGCGGGTGCTGGCGGCGGCGGTCGCCCTGGCGGATGCGGAAGGGATCAAGGCGCTGACGATGCGCCGCCTCGCCGCCGATCTCGGCATCGAGGCCATGTCGCTGTACTACCACCTGCCCGGCAAGGAAGGCCTGCTCGACGGCCTCGCCGACGCCGTCGTCGGTGAGATCGACGCCGCGGTCAGCCGCATCGAGGCCGCCGGGGCCGACCAGGACTGGCGTACCCGACTGCGGCAGCGGTTCCTTGCGGCGCGTGAGGTCATGCTCCGGCATCCGTGGGCGCCCGGGCTCCTTGGCACACGCACGACCGTCCCGGCCGGCGTGTACGCCTACTACGACGGGATCGTGGCCACGCTCATCAGCGGCGGGTTCTCCTACCGGCTTGCGCACCGGGCGCTGCACGCGTTCGGCAGCCTGGCGCTCGGATTCGCTTCCGAGGTCTTCAGCCCCGCCTCGGCGGGCGGGAGCATGGACGTCGAGGTCGCGGAGGCGGAGTTTGCCGCGATGGTCGAGGCGCTGCCCCACCTGATGGCGATGGCGGCGGCCGAGACCCACGACGTCCCCGACCCGACGCTGGGCTGGTGCGACAGCCAGGTCGAGTTCGAGTTCACCCTCGACCTGCTCCTTGACGGGCTCGAACGCATCCGGGGCTAGCACAATGCGCCCGCCGGTGCGCGGGGCAGCCGCCGCCCCGCCAAGACCGGGGTTGAGGAACCGGCGGACAGCGGTTATCGATGAGAACGATCTTGCTGTAGCCCCCGAAGGGCAGAAGCGAGATGCGGGTGGGATAGCTGCTGGTCAGCGTCCCGCGAGGGCCGCGTAGGCGGTGGAGCGGCCGATTTTGAGGGTCCGGGCAGCCTCGGTGATCGAGACGCCGTCGTCGACCAGGCGGCGTAGTGTGGCCAGCTCGACGGGACCGATGACGCGCGGCCGGCCGGTCTTCTTCTTGCCGGGCAGCATGGCGCCGGTGGCTTCGCGGCGCCTGGCGGCGGCGATTCCCTCGGCACCACCCGCAACCGAATGGCCAGTGGCGATAACCCGAACCCCAACGGCTCGCTAACGCCACTGGCCGTTCGGCTGCTGCTCAAGCCCCGACATGCACCCCGTGTCCCAGATGTTGGCTCCGTAGTTTCTGAATGTTACGTTCGTAACATGAGCAGCAGCGAGGTTGAGGATCGTGACTGGCTGCTGGTGAGCATCTCCACCGGCGCAGTGGCCTCGCTCCGCGTGCACGTCTGGCGGCAGCTGCGCAAACTCGGCGCGATCTACATTCAGCAGTCGATCTGCCTGCTCCCAGACCGGCCGCCCATCACGAAAGCGGTGACCCGGTTGCTGGCCCGTGTCCGCGCCCAAGGCGGCCAGGCCCGCTGCCTTCACGTGAGGCTGACCGACACCGACGAGATCGTCGCCGGACACCGCGAGCTGATCCGAGTCGTGGGCGGCACGATCATGCCGTTCAAGGGCAACCCCTGGCTCTACCCGGAGGGGACTCCGGAGCCGTTCGCCTTGGAGCAGATCCGAGACGAGGTGAACACCTGGATCAGGACCAGCGGCGAGTACGACGCGGTGGCCGACTTCGAACAGGCCCTGCGCTCGCCGACCGACCCTGACCAGTTGCGGCCGGAGTTCAACGTCCGCGACGGGCAAGAGGGCGACTGGCTCCACCCCAACGACGCCGGCCTGAACGCCATGGCGGAGGCCATCGACCTGAGCCGCCTGTAAGGGCATGCTTACATCCTGCCACCTCATCATGACCGTCCACCTGCCATCCGGCCCCGCTGGGCCATCGTAAGGAGAGCTGTCCAGCGGGGCGGTCACCTTGCTGATAGCGATGTAACGCGACTGACTCGTAGCGGGGGCGGCGCTAGGTCCGGGCGTCCTGTCGGGATTAGGTGATTTCCCGACACCCCGCCGGCCCAACCCCGAACAGCCCGGAAAACCGGACACCGGGCGATGAAACACCGCTCCGGGCGCCTGATTGCGGCCTCGGATTGACGACAGGATTTCCCGACAGGTAGAAGAGGTTCCGACCCCTTCCTCGAGGAGCGTTCGGTGCGGATCGTCTACTCGCGCGTGTCCACCGCGACCCAGTCGCTGCTGCGGCAGCGGCACATCCTCACCGAGGCCGGCCTCCTGATCCGGACCGAGGGCGTCGCAGAGGGGTTCCACCCGGCCGAAGGGGTGCTGCTGTTCGAGGACCCGGCGACCATCTCCAAGGCTCCCGCTCTGGAGCGGCCCGCGTTCGCCGGGATCGCCGCTGCCGCGCACCCCGGCGATCGCCGTACCTGACCGACACGCCAACCAGCGCACCGCCCCCGGCCCCGCCGCGTGGCCGCTTCGACGGCAAGGTCGTCCTGATCACCGGAGCCACGTCCGGCATCGGGGAGGCCACAGCCAGGGCCTTCGCCGCCGAGGGCGCGAAGGTCGGCTTCTGCGGGCGGCGCGCCGAGCTGGGCCGCCGGGTCGAGCAGGACATCCGCACGGCCGGCGGCACCGCCCGCTACCAGCAGGCCGACATCCGCGACCCCGACCAAACTGCGGCGCTTCGTGGACGAGACGGTCGCCGCGTTCGGAGGGCTGGACATCGCCTTCAACAACGCCGGCATCACCAAGACGGCGCCCCTGCACGAGATGACCCTCGAAGACTGGACCGACGTCCAGCACACCAACGCCAGAGGCGTCTTCCTGTCGATCAAGTACGAGGTGCCGCATTCGGGCCCACCCCCAGCCGCTCGGACAGGCGAGCCACCGCCGCCGGCGGGGCCGAGACCACATCGTCGGGCGCGAACCCGAGCCAGGGCAGCGCACAGAGCTGGACCAGCATGCCCAGCCGATCGACCGGGCCCCGCCCACCGGGACTCACGAACGCCAGATCAGCCGCCGTCGGCGTGAAATACCGGATCAACTCATCACTCGTGATCTCCGAGAACGAACGCAGCTGCTCCAGCTGCTCCTCGGAGAACATCCTCTCGGACAATGCACCACCTCTACCTGCCGTACCGGACGAAACCGGAACGAACGTAGCGGCAGTGATCACCAACCCGTCAAACGCAACCGTCCCCGCCGGTCAGGCCGTACTTCGTTGGAAATTTCTTCGTTGCTACCGGGACCCCCGCCGCCGTGATCGCCCGGGATGGGTGGGCCTGCCCCGGCTCGGGGTGACCGCCCCCACCCCCTCACGGCCACCTACCAGCACTTCTGCTGACCACGGGACCACACTCCGATGACCGCCCATCAGCAGATCATCCTGTCCGTCCACAGCTCCTCCACCAGGGAGCGCTGCCTGCTCTTTACCTTGGTTAAGCACACCACGGCCGCCAATAGTCCGTATGACGTACCGAACATTTCTGACGGCGCTGGCGCTGGCGGGGCTGGTGGCGCATCCTTCCTTGGCAGGCGCCACCGCCGATGCCGGCTCGAGCGCCACCGCGAACTCCGGCGTGTCGTCCGTCCAGTGGAAATCCTGTCCGGTCTACTCCGACGAGGTGATCCGGAGCCTGCGCGTGAGGGAGGAGCAGATTCCGGCCTTCCGCACCCTGATGAAGCGCCTGGAGTGCGGGACGGTCAGCGTCCCGCTGAATTATCAGGACCCCAGCGGGCGGAAGATCGACATCGCGGTGACCCGGCTGGCCGCCGCGGACGAGGCCCACCGGCTCGGCGCCACCGCCATCCTGCCAGGAGGGCCGGGCAACAGCGGATATCTGGACCCGATCCTGCGGGTCGTGCTCAGGAACGAGGAGATGGCCAAGCTCAACGAGCGATACGACATCATCGGCTTCGACCCCCGCGGGGTGGGCTACAGCACCAAAGTTGACTGCCCCATCTCGCCGTTAGGCCCGCAGGAACCGGGCGCGCTGACCGAGGAGGCGGCCAGGAAGATATACGACGCCCAGCTCGCCGCCAACCAGAAGTGCGGAAGCTCCGACCCAGCCTTCCTCGGACAGCTCACCACTGACAACGTGGCCAAGGACCTGGATTCCGTGCGGACCGCTCTGGGTGAGCGCACGCTCAACCTCCTCGGCTTCTCCTGGGGCACCTACCTGGGCATGGTGTACCGGAGCCTGTTCCCCGAGCACACCGAGCGGGCCTTCCTGGACAGCGTGGCGCCCCCGTGGACCCGTATCGACGAGCACGCCAAGGACAGCGCGGAGGCGGCCGAGCGTAACTTCGGGCGCATGGCCGCCTGGCTGGCCCGCCGCGATCAGACCTACGGTCTCGGTGCCACCGCCCGGCAGGTGCGCGAGGAGGTGTCGAAGCTGGTCCGCGCGTACGACAAGAGCCCCAAGGCCTACACTGACCTGCAGCGGCCCATCGACGGCTCGGCCGTCGCCGATCTGGCCAGGCGCAACTCGACCGAGTGGGCGCGCGCGGGCAAGGCGATGGCCGAACTGCGAAAGGCGACGGGCAGCACCGCCCCGCCCACCGTCAAGGAGCTGCTCGGCGCTCCGATGATGGGGACGCCCGTGCCCGGCGCGCCCGAAACCCTTAACAGGACCATGAACTTGGCCGTCGCGTGCAACGAGGACAGCAGCCGGGCCGGTTTCGACACCGCCTGGCGTGCCTACCGGAAGCTCGTGAAGCGCCATCCGGCGACCGGCCGGTCCTGGGGACTGCCTGTCATGTGTCCCGGCTGGCCGCTGCCGGTGCAGCAGGCCACGTTGAAGAGGGGTAGCGGGTCTCTGGTGCTGGCGGGGCACCTGTACGAGTTCATGTCCGTCTACGACTGGACGTTGCAGACGCGACGCGCCATCGGCGGCACCGTCTACACGGTCGCCGACGACGTGCACGTGTCGACCACCCGGGTGCCTGAGTGCGCCGCCGACGTGGTGCGGTACTTCGAGACGGGCCGGATCGGCAGAGGCTGCGAGGGCAGCGCAATCCCGAGCTGACCACCGGTTTCCGGGCCAGGCGACCCGCCACGGGTCGCCTGGCCCCATGCCCTGGCGGCGACGTTGGGCCCGCCGAAGCCGGGAAACCCCTGAAACGACAAGATCCCGCCTGATCGCGATGATCAGACGGGATCCCGTCAACCTCAGTCCAGCCGTTTCAAGAACGGCCCCGCTGGGATGGCAGGGGCATCAGAAAACTCCAGAACAGAAGATTTCCCGGCCTCCATCGAACCGCCCGAGCGTGGCGCTGTGTCTTCGCGATCAGTGAGGAGGCGCTTCCGGATCGAATCGAGGTGATCGTCCAGGCCAACCCAGCTGGCGCCGCCGACCATCCGTCCTCGCCCAGATGAGTCTGCCAGGAGTGGCGCAGCCGCTGCCAGATGAACCCTTCGCCTGCCGGGTCGTAGCGCCTGTTCAGAACGGCCACGATGAGCACTGCCACGAGTGTCCGTCGTACTCAACGACGAACGGGACCGCGTGAGGAAGCGGACGTCTTCGCCGCGCTGGCGGAGTTCATCCGCGAACTCATCGTCGCCGGCACCCGCGAGGGCCTGGCCGCCGCCCGGGCCCGCGGCCGGATCGGCGGCCGGCCCACTGTGGTCACGCCTGAACTGCTGCGGGCGGCCCGGGACCTGCTGCCCAACCCAGAACACTCCATCACCTCGATCGCGCGCCTGCTCGGCGTGAGCCCCGGCACGCTCTACAACCACATCCCGGACCTGCGCGAGCTGCGAGCCAGCCGACCCTACGCCGGAAAGGGTTAACGGGGCTGGTCAGAGGCCGTGACTGTTGCTTACTCGGCATGGCCGTCCGGCGAGCCCGGCGGAGGGACGCGTGATCCAATGTCCGATAGGTCACTGGATCTCCGGCATATGATCATGCGCATATGAGCGACATCACCGAACCCCCGATCGCCCGGGTGGACGTCGTGCGCGAGACCCTCCACGGCATCACACTCGAAGACCCCTACCGGTGGATGGAAACCGAAGGCGAGGAGTTCCACCACTGGCTGGACGGCCAGGCCAGGCACGCCCGCGAGCACCTGGACGCCCTGCCGCACCGCGCCGGCCTGCTGACCCGGATGCGCGAACTGGGCAGCGCGCTCACGCGGTACTTCGGCCTCGCGATGGCAGCCGACAAGGTCTTCGCCCTGGTGCGCGAGCCGGACGCCCGCGTGCCGGTGCTGACGGTGACCGAGGCCGACGGAGCGAGCAGGGTCCTGTTCGACCCCGGCGCGGTGCCCGGCGACGGGCACCACGCCATCGACTGGTACGTGCCCTCCCCCGACGGCCGCCACGTCGCCTGCGCCGTCTCCGACTCCGGGTCGGAGGACAGCTCCATCCACGTGATCGACGCCGACTCCGGAGCCCTCCGGGAGACGATCCCGCCCACGACGCGTTTCGCCTTCCTGAGCTGGCTGGAGGACAGCCGGTCGTTCGTCTATCACCGCTACGTGGAGCAGCACCGCTTGGACAGCCGCTCCTTTCTGCATCAGCTGGGCGCCGACCCGGCGCAGGACACGGTGGTGCTGGCACGCGGGCTCAACCCCCACGTCGAGCTGACCCCGCGGGACCGGCCTTTCCTGGTGGTGCCGCCGCACGGCGAGTGGATGCTGGCGATCGTCTCCCACGGCGCGCTCAGCCCCTGGCCCTGGACCAGTGAGCAGCTGAGCGACTGCACGATATACGTGGCGCCGCGCGCCGGGCTGGCCGACCCGGCCACCTGCCCGTGGCGGAAGGTCGCGGGCGCAGCCGACGGCGTGACCACCTTCGCCACCAGCCACGACACCCTCTATCTGGTCTCCCACCGGGACGCGCCGCGCTCCCGCGTGCTGGCCGTTCCGCTTGCCGTACCCGATCTGTCCCGAGCCCAGGTGGTCGTGCCCGCGGGTGAGCGGGCGGTGGAGTCGGTGCGGGTGGTGGGCGACCGGCTGCTGGTGCGCGATCTCGACGGTGGCGTCAGCCGGGTACGGCACGTACCCCTGTCCGGCGGCGAGCCCGCCGACCTCCCGATGCCGGTGGACGGCGCGATCCTGGAGTGGACCACCCACCCGACGCGGCCCGAAGTCCTGCTGCTGGTGGCCGGCTGGACCGACGCGCCGCGGCTCTACCGCTACGACGGCCAGTCCCTCCAGGACACCGGGCTGGCGCCCCGCTCACCGGTGGACTACGGCGACGTGCACGTCCGTACTCTGCACGTGCCCGCGAGGGACGGGACGCCGATCCCGCTCACCGTCATCCACCACAAGGACCTGGAGCTGGACGGCGACAATCCGGCCGTGCTCACCGGCTACGGCTCCCACGGGTTCATCGACCTGCCGGAGTTCCGTCCCGAGATGCTCGCCTGGTACGAGCGTGGCGGCGTCTACGCCGTCGCGCACCTGCGCGGCGGCGGCGCCTACGGCCGCGAGTGGCACGAGGCCGGGCGCGGCGAGCGCAAGCAAGCCACCATCACGGACTTCATCGACTGCGCCGAGCATCTCATCGCCCTCGGCTACACCCGCCCGGGGCGGCTGGCTGCCGAGGGCGCCAGCAGCGGCGGCATCCCCACCGGCGGCGCGCTGGTGCGCCGCCCCGATCTGTGGGCGGCCATGGCGATGCACGTGCCGACGGTGAACGCCACGCGCAACGAGTTCACCGAGAGCGGGCCGATCAACGTGCCCGAGTTCGGCAGCGTCACCACTGAGGAGGGCCTGCGTGCCCTGCTGATCATCGACGCCTACCTACGGGTTCGGGACGGCGTGCCGTACCCGGCGGTGCTGCTGACCGCCGGCCTGCGCGACGCGCGGGTGCCGCCGTGGCAGCCGGCGAAGCTGGCTGCTCGCCTGCAGGCAGCCACGGCCTCCAGCCAGCCGGTGCTGATGCGCGTCGAGGAGCACGGCTGGCATGGCGCCGGCTCGACCAGAGACCAGGAGCAGGCACTGCTCGCCGATGTGCTGGCCTTCATCCTGCACGCGTCCGACGGCCGATCCGGGCCTGCGTGTGACGCTCAGCTTCCATCCCGACCGCCTGGTGGGCGAGCTGGCGATCCGGGCTCCGCACCCCACGGTTACCCGCAGCGCACGCCAGAGCAGGGACAGGTCTCAGACACTGACCTGGATCACGGTCCCGACATCGCCGGGCCTCCCTTCTCGTGACCACTCACGACGTGCGACCTCATGTCGCAGCCGAACGTGTCCCCAGCCGCCAATTTGGGCATTCGGGTCAGGGTGCCGCCGGGGTGAGGTTCAGCCGGTCAGGCCGGCGTCGTGGGCGAGCAGGGCGATCTGGGTGCGGTTGTTGAGGTCGAGCTTGTCGAGAATGCGCAAGATGTGGGCCTTCACGGTCGCGATGCTCATGAACAACTCGCCGCTGATCTCGGCGTTGGACCTGCCCCGGCCCACGGCGACGGCCACCTCCCGTTCCCGTTCGCTGAGCAGGCTCAGCACGCGTACGGCGTGCTGCCGCCGGGCGGCGGCGCCGGTGTCGGCGACGTGGGCGATCAACTGGCGGGTCACCGTCGGCGACAAGATGGGCTCCCCGGCCGACACCCGTACGATCGCGCGCAGGATCTCGGCGGGCGGCGTGTGCTTGAGCAGGAAGCCGCTGGCCCCGGCGCGCAGGGCGCGCAGCACGTACTCGTCGGCGTCGAAGGTCGTCAGCACGACGACCTCGGGCGGGTCGGGCCGGGCACGCAGCAGCTCGGTGGCGGCCAGGCCGTCCAGCACGGGCATGCGGATGTCATCAGCACCACGTCCGGGGCGTAGGCCTCCACTGCGGCGGGCACCTCGGCTCCGCAGGCCGCCTCGCCCACCACGCTCAGCTCGGGCGAACCGCCGATGATCATCGCCAGGCCGGCCCGTACCAGCGGGTCGTCATCCACGATGAGAACCCGGATCGCGGCGTTCACCTCGGCCACGGCAGCCATGCCCACGGGCGTTCCCCCTGAGGACTGGACACCTGAGACCCTGGACCTCGCTGGTTCGGGGAGATCGGTTCACCGCCGAACGCGCGGCCCACGCCCGCACCGTCGCCGAAGCGCACGACCGGCGTGACCGGCTCCGACGGCGCTCCCGCCCTTCCCGATGCCGCCTGGTGGCTCGAAGACCCCGAGCTCTGGCCCCTGCTCGCGTTCGAGGGCGGTGCCGACGAACACGGTCGGCCTTTCGACGCGGCCGGGGAGGACCTGCAGCAGGTCCTCGAAGACCTGATCCGCCAGCCGGAGCCGGTCGACATCGACTTCGCACGCTACCTGCTCGTGCATGAGACGCCCTCGCAGGGGCACTCCTGGGGATTTCGCCATGACATCGAGATCGCCGCGATCCTGGTCGCCGAACACCGCCAGGTCCAGGACGTCCGGCTCCTGTGGGACGCGATCTACCGGAGCTCCGATACCTGGGGCGTCGTGCCCCACCAGCTCCTGTACACCGCGGGTGTCAAACGCACGTGGCGGTACGCCACCGACAGCGCCACCAGGAAGCAGCACGGTGGGTCGAGGCGTCTGGCACCTGCAGCCCGCCCACGATGGAAGGATCTGGCCGGGTTACGCGAGCATCCAGCATGATGATCGAATGCCGGATTGCCCCTTTTGTCTACCGCAGATCGAGCCAGAGATCGTCACCGTCAACGCTCACTGCTACGCGATCTTCACCCAAGGTGCGACCCCGGAGGGGTCCGTCATGATCATTCCCCTCCTCCATCGACCGACCGTGTTCGACATGACCACTCAGGAATGGGCGGCAACACAGCAGCTCCTCCATGAGATGAAGGAACGCCTCACCGCCTCTCATGCCCCCGATGGGTGGAATGTCGGATGGAACGTCGGCTCCATAGGTGGTCAGAGCGTCGATCACGCTCATTGCCACCTGGTCCCCCGTTACGAGGGCGAGCCGCTGGCCGGACGCGGGCTTCGATCCTGGATCAAAGATCCTTCGAATCGTCCACCGCATCACTCATCTGACCTGCACACCTCGCCTGCCTGACCAGCGACAGCCGCCGGGCGCAGGGCAACACCGCCGACGGGCACCTTGAGCGTCCCCGTGACACCATGAACATCACCGCCCCGCAGGACACCACCTTCGGTTGCTCTGCGGGGGGCGTTCTCATACTCGCTACGTCTTCACACCAACATGCTCATCTTGAGTGGCGCTCGACACAGCACGGCCGTCCTGGTGCCCGGCAGCCACGCCGTCGCCCGTAACGCAAACGCCGATCACGTATGGGGTGTTCAGCAGTGCGGTTGAGCAGCGGCGATAGCCGGTTGACGATCGCTTCCCAGCCTTCTAGCTGAGGGCCAACCGCCCGGATCTTCAACCTTGACCCGCCCATTGCGATCCTGACAGCATGCCTGTCGTGAGTGTCGGCCTCATCATCGCGATGCCCCTCCGCCAGTGGGGGCTCATCGACGCATGCATGGACAACGACGCCAGCGTCGAGACGGTGGACGGCAATTGCCAGCGGGCCGACCTTGCGCGCAGCGTCCGAAGGGCCGGTTGGGATCAGATCGCGCGCTGGACACCAGGCGCTCCTGGTTCCGGCCAGTGGCCGCCGCCGGACGAGATCGTGAAACCTCAACTAACGCTCGCCCAGTGGTTTCTCACGGTTGAAGTCCTCGAGCGCTGGGCTGCAGCCGGTGACCAGGTAGGACAGCACGACACAGCAGCGCAGAGACGTGAGCTTCGAGACTTGATCGTTTCTCGGCTCCAAGCTCACGGGATCCACGTTCCACTCGATCGGCGATGAACTGGTCGGCTGGGGTGGCGCGTCAGGATCGTCCTCAAAGCTCATCCGTCGCGCTCGTCGGCGCAGGCTGCCGCCCGCCACAGCTCGGCGATGGTGTGTGTCTGCTCCAGCAACCGCCGCACCGCTCAGGGGTTGCCGGGTCGGCTCATGAGACGAGTTCTTGCACGAGCGTGGCGAGCATGCACACAGTCACGCGGGCGGTCAGCCTGATGACGGGCTGCGCGTGGTCGGTGTGGGGCTCGGTGGGGGGTGACCGTCTCGGCCCGCCGCATGACCCCACAGCGGTAACCGGTTGGCCTCGTGCGGTGGCCGCCTTCGGCCGACCGCCGCTCAAGGCGTCGTCCTTTCCTCCCGCAACCCCCGCACGCCCCGCCGTACGGCGAGCACCAGACCGATGATCGCCGTCACGACCACCGGGACCAGCAGGACGAACTTGGCGGACGCCAGGATCCCGGCCCACAGGAAGGCGGAGTCGTCGCCTCCGCCCCGCGACAGGGACTCCAGACCGCGCAGGAGCATCGAGTTCTCGCCGAGGTCACAGGCGGCGACCACCAGGGCCAGCACCGCGGCGACCACCGTGGCCTTCCGCCCCCGCCCGGACCTGACCTGGGTGAAGGCTATGCCACAGGCAAGGAGCAAGGTCGCGGTGTAGGCCAGGATGAGGGTGAAGTCGGCGCGGACGGCGTCCTCGAACGCGCCCACCGCGCTCTTGACAAGCGTGCGGGCAGTCGCGGCGTCGAAGGCCAGTTCCAGCTGGAGTATGGGCAGGCTCACGTCCGCGCGCCTGGCGTAGTGAAGGACGCCCCCGATGAACGGCACCAGCGCGATTCCCGCCTTGGTGATCTCCCAGAGATGGTCGGGCTTCCGGGCCGCGACAAACCGTGGCTTGGGCTGCTTCACACGAAGATGATCCCGTAAGCCGGTCATTGATCGCCACGCTCACCCTGGCCGGACGCGCGCCCTATATCGCTATCCTGCATTTCTACGACAGGCACTCGATCACAGACCGGGGGACGGGCCCGGCCGAGCGCGTCACAAGGCGCACCTGTGTGCCGCCAGGCGACTCCCCGGATGCAGTGAATTCGCTCCAAACCACGCGATGGGCTCACGCCAACCGGTTGCGGACTTGCTGGGGTGAACGCAAGCGCCGGGGAGGCCGGAAAACCGTTTGAGCCTTCCTTCCGCGTTCCGGTAGGTGCCTGCGGCCCCGGCCGATGCGCTCGAGGTCGGTGCGAGCGGTCAGCTCCCGTTCCTCGGCAAGCTCCTGGTCACGCCGGGCCTCGCGCATCGCGCGTTCGGCGGTGATCCGTGCCTGGCCGGCCCGCTCGGCTGCGTCCCGGGCTTACTGGGCGTCGGCGCGGTCTCAACCCACGTGCACACACTCCGATAGCGGCTGCGAGCACGAAGAGAAGATCGTGCCCTCCCCTATCAAGGGCCCGGCCGACAAACCGCTCCGCGTCCGCGAAACCGTCAACCTCTGGAACAGTCAGCCCTTCGATGAGGAGGTCGCCCTCATGACGATCACGCACTCCGGCCCGGGCACCGCGACGCCGTCCAGCCGGCCTTCTTTGCCGCCGTGCCGGCGTTTCTGGCCACCGTCGGCGGGCGGCGCATCCTCACCTACAACGCCTCGTTCGACGCGGGCCGGGTGCTGACCACGGTATGGCCGAGCTTGACGTCACCGAGCTGCCAGGCCCGAATCGGTGGCACATGATGGAGGCCTGTTCCGCGGTCAATAGCCGCCCATGCGGAGCGTCAGCAGGCCGGCCAGCAGGCCAAGCAACAACACTCCCAGCAAGGCCCTGTCGTAGCCACGGATGGGATGACGCTCGTAGTCCGCAGGCCGCCAGCGCCGCTCCAGCCGCGTGGCCCACACCAGCGCCGCGCAGAAGAAGCCGACGACGATCAGGGAGCGTGTCCACTCCGCGTTGGTCGTGGCCTCGATCTTTCCACACAGCGCGTGTTTGCGTGTCAGATACGTGTCGGGCGCGAAGACGCTCGGCTGAGAGGGAATGCGGTCGCAGCCGGCGATGAAGCTCAGCGGCCCGGAGACGAAGGGCGGAATCTCGGGCTCGATCAGCTCTCCCGAGGCGCCGGCACGTAACTGCGCCTGCGCCGCCGTCCACGTCTGCGCAGGAACGTCCGGTACCTCGAGCAGGCCCTGGGTGATTCCGGCGATCAGGGACCCGAACTTGGGCGCCGAAACCGGCACGGTCCTTTCCAACTCCTCGGTAGGCCCCAGGCCGGCCAGGGCGAAGAACACCGCGATCACGCCGAGCGTGATCGCGCTCGCGACGATCGCGAACCACGGAGAGTATCTGGCCGTCAGTACGGCGACGCCGGCGACGATGCCGATCAGCATCCACCAGGACGCCAGGGAGGGATAGGCGGCATCCGAGCCCGCCAGGAGGCTGGCAAGGCTGACCGGTGCGGCCATCAGCAGGCTGCCGAGCACGAGGAGGAACCCCTTCAACATCAGCATCGGCACCACCTCGTCCTCCGCGGTGTCTTCGTCCAGCCGTTTGCCGAGGAATCTCAGCAGCTCGGTGAGAGCGAGGACGGCGAGCCCGCCGACGAAGAACGTGGTCACGCTGAACAGGAACGGCCACCGTACCTCTTTGATCAGCTCACCCAGCGCGTTCTCGCTGGCCGCAGCGACGAAGGTCCCCGAGGCCGACAGCAGGACGGTGAGGACTGGGAACCCGATCACCGGTTCGTCTTCCTGCCTTGCCCGCGTGGTCCGCCGGTAGCGCAGCAGGGCGTCGATCGCCACCCCCAGCAGGCCGCCCACGAGGGCGGAGATCCACACCTCGCGGGTCTTGGCCAGCAAGATTCCGGCGGCGATCCACGAGAACCAGCCGAACGTGGCCCCTGACGCAGCGAAGAACCCGAAATACAGCGCCTTCCGCACACCCAACATGAGGGTGATATTCCACCCGGCCCGCTCCGGCGAACTCCTGCGGGATGCGGGCGAGTTCGATGATCATGTGCTGGCCCTTGAGCGGGTGGGACACCAGGCGGCCGTCGCCCATCCCCTGCTGGACGCTGATGGACCGCGCCTTGGCGTCAGGCGGATGCACAGGTCGCCGTACTTACCAGTGGCCAGGTCGAGCAGCATTAGCCACGGCTCGGCATCGGCAGGTCGACGGTCATGAAGCGGACGGCGGCCCCAGCACCGCCGCCTGCGGCAGTTCGCGTTCCTGCGAGCGGTCACGCAGCCGGTAGAAGCTTGCCCCTACGACACGGCGACTTCGCCGTCGGCGAGCACCCGGTGGACACTCGCCGCCGAAGGGTGCCGGCCCCTTGTTCTTGCCTGTCGGGATGGCCAGCTTGCGGGCGACATCACCGGACGTGGTCGAACACCTTCGGCCGCCCGCCATGACGACCACGCGCGCGGCGGCCTGGCCCATCAGCGACTTCTCTCGCACGTGCTCCCGCTCGGACCCGGCCATGCCGAACAACACCGCGCCGTGCCCAGAGAGGTGGTCTCCATAGCCTGCACCGACTGGCGAGGACGTGACCGCCGAGCGGACACACTCGATCTGCTCTTCGTCAACGCCGCGATCGACCGAGGTGATCTGCCCATCGACGAGGTCCCGACCGACATGTTCACCGAGGTGATGATCACCAACGCGTTGAGCCCGTTGCGCACCCTCGAGACACTGCGCGGACTCGTCGCGCCCGGCGGAACCGTCGCGGTCATGTCATCCGACCAGGGCAGCATCTCACGCAACATCGAGCCCGGCTACGAGCTGTACAAGGCCAGCAAAGCCGCGCTCAACCAGCTGATGCGCAGTTACGCCACCCGCCACGCCGACGACGGGCAGACCAAGCTGCTCATCGACCCCGGCCACAATCAGACCCGGCTCGGCGGACCCGACGCGCCACTGATCCCCGAGGAGAGCATCCCGGACGTCGTCGACGTCCTCGAAGCGCAGGCCGGCGCTCCCGGCCTGCAGTTCCTGGATCGCCACGGCGAGAACGTCCCGTGGTAGAGCCCCAGGCAAAGCGCTGGGCGACTGAGGGATCTTCTCCGGGAAGACCAGCACCCGGGTCAAGGCCCGACCCGAGCGGGAGAAGGCGCTCAAGCTCGCCCACGACCAGGAGGTCATCCTCACAGTCCACGAACTCGAGCGCCTGGCCCGCAACGCCGCCGAGCTGATGACCTTGCCCACCCAGCTCCAGAGTGCCGGCGTCCAGCTAGAACTCCTCACCGGTCACTCACCGGCATGGGGGCGATGCTCGTCGCCGTGCTCGCTGTCGCCGCCCGACCGAAGGTCATCGACGACTCGCTGACCGCCGCCCTCGCCCTGGAAGACCCCCGCCCCGGAGATCGCCAGAAAGCCGACGATCAGGACCGGCGAGAACGCCGGCCACTCCCCCGCTGTCGCCTCGGTGTACCGGGCGCTCGCCGGGGCGGAGGAGCAGGACCAGCAAGGCGAGACGGACACCACTGCGCAACCTCAGGCCACCTGCACCAGATCACGGGTGGATGGTCCTCGTGCCCGCCCCGCCTGACCGTGTGGCCTGCGCCACGCCATGCGCGCCCGCTCCCCCTCCGACCTCGTCGATTGCGTCCAGCGAAAAGCCTCCTTACCGACATTGCACTGGTGGCATTCCACAGGCCGCACCTACGGTTCCCGCCATGTTCGTCACGATCGACATCGTCAGCGCGGTCCTGTCCGCCCTCGCTTTCCTCGTCTGGATGCCACTCGCATTCCTCGTCGAACGCCTGAGCAGGCGAACCGTCCACTGGTGGCTTACCGCCGGCCTGGCGTCCCTGGCCGCCAAGAGCGTGGCGACGGTCATGCTGCTCGTGACCTTCGGCTGGAGGTTCGCCGCCGACCAGGTGCTGATCGAGATCCCCTTCGTCCTGCTGCCCGCCGTCATCGCCTGCCTGCGCTCCGATCGCGTCATGGTCGTCCGGTTGACGGCGGCAGCCTCGCTGCTCGGCTTCTTCCACGCCTTCACCGTCAAGGCCGAGACGCCCAACGTCTTCGGCTACGGCGCCATGCTGTTCCTGGCCTTCTTGATCCTGCGCGCATGGGCGATCGCCAGTCCACGCGTGAGCAGGGTCGTCCGGATGTCGGCGTTCGTCCTGGCAGCCGTCGTACTGGCCGCGAGCGGGTTCGCTTACGGCTCGTTCACCAGCAGATGGCCTAAGCGCCACACCATGGCGGCCGCCGGCCCGTCACATGGGCACGGCGACCGGAGGACCGCCGCCCCCTCCGTCGACCTCACCACTCTGCACGGCCCCCGCACCGGCATTCCTGATCGCACCTTCACCCTCACCGCGGCCGAGACCGCGATCAAGCTCACGTCCGGCGCCCCTGTGGCCGCCTGGACGTTCAACGCCCAGGTCCCAGGACCGGAACTCAGGGTGAAGCAGGGCGACCTGGTCGAGGTCACACTGGTGAACAGGCTGCCCAAGGAGGGCGTCACACTGCACTGGCACGGCCTCGACGTGCCCAACGCCGAGGACGGTGTCGCCGGTCTCACACAGGACGCGGTCCGGCCGGGCGGCACCCACATCTACCGCTTCCGCGCCGACCGGGCGGGCACGTACTGGTACCACACCCACCAAGCATCCTCCACGGCCGTCGTCCGCGGCCTGTTCGGCGCGATCGTCGTCGAGCGCGCCGAACAGGCTCGTGAGGAGTTCGACACAGTGGTGATGTCCCACGCCTGGCCGGTCGGCGACGAGCCGCGACCCGCCTTCGGCGCCGCCGACACGCTCACCCGCAAGGCCGTCCAGCCCGGCACCGCCGTACGGCTGCGGCTGGTGAACACCGGCAACAACACCGTCTCCGACGCCGAGGCGACCACATTCGCGCTGACCGGCACGCCGTACCGTGTGGCCGCGATCGACGGCGGAGAGGTCCGCGAACCGGGCGAGCTCAGGAACCTCAGGCTCTCGCTGGCCACCGGCGGACGCTATGACCTGACCTTCACCATGCCGAACGGCCCGGTGTACCTCGCCGACCTGGCTGCCCCAGGCAAAGGGCTGCTGCTCAGCCCCGACGGCACGGGCACGCCAGAGACGCCTGTGCTGTCCGGAGACTTCGACCCCGCGCAGTACGGCCGACCCGCCCCGACACCCTTCGACGCGTCGAGCCGCTTCGACAGGCAGTTCACCATCGTGGCCAGCGACGGCGTAGGGTTCGTCGACGGCTCGCTCGACCTCATCCAGGCCTTCAACGGGCGGCTCTACCCCGACGTGCCCATGCAGATGGTGCGCAAGGGCGACCTGGTCAAGATGACGCTGATCAACCGCAGCAGGGACAACCACCCGATGCACCTGCACGGCCACCATGCCCTGGTAATGTCCGCCAATGGCAGGGCGGTCACCGGCAGCCCGTGGTGGATCGACACGCTCGACCTGCCGCCCGGCACCTGGTTCGAGATCGGCTTCAGGGCTGACAACCCCGGGCTGTGGATGGACCACTGCCACAACCTGGATCACGCGGCGGCAGGCATGCTGATGCATCTCGGCTACGAGGGCGTCACGACGCCGTTCGAGAGCGGCAGCGCCACGGGCAACATGCCGGAGTGAACGGAAGGACGCACGTGACGCTGGACCTGAACCTCCTGCTCGCGCTCGACGTCCTCCTCGAGGAGGGCAGCGTCACCGGGGCGGCGGCCAGGCTCAACACCTCGCCGCCGGCCATGAGCCGCACGCTGGGACGGATCAGACGGCTGCTGAACGACCCGATCCTGGTGCGGGCGGGCCGCAACCTGGTGCCCACACCCAGGGCGCTGGAACTTCGGGACAGCGTCCATGATCTGGTACGGCAGGCCGCCGCCCTGCTGGCTCCCCCGGCCGAGCCCGATCCCGCCACCCTGACACGGACCTTCAGCCTCCAGGCCAGCGACATGTTGCTGTCCGCCCTGGCCGCGCCACTCGTCAGCACCTTGGGCGAGCAAGCTCCGGGCGTGGTGCTGCGTTTCCTGCCCGACACACTGGAAGGCACCTCGGCGCTGCGCGACGGCCGGGTGGACCTGGAGATCGGAGTCGTCGACCACACCGACCCGGAGACCCGCGTCGAGCGCCTGGCGACCGGCCACGCCGTCGGCGTCGCCAGGCGTGATCATCCGCTGGTGACCAAGGGGCCGACGCTGCAGAGGTTCGCCGACGCCAGGCACATCGGAGTGTCACGGCATGGGCACCTGCAGGGACCGATCGACGACCTGCTCGCCGCGCAGGGGCTGCGCCGCAGTACCGTCGCGACCGTCCCCTCACATTCCATGGCACTGCTGCTGGTCAGCAGGAGCGATCTGGTGTGCATCGCGCCGGCGCCTGCCGACGACGACGTGACCGCGGCACTGGGCCTGGGCATCTTCGAGATCCCTTTGAACCTGCCCGAGGTCGCGGTGGCGATGGCCTGGCATCCACGCAGCGACGCCGACGGCGCCCAGCGCTGGCTGCGCGACAAGGTACGCGAGATCGCCGATTCATGGGGCGGGTGAATCGAGCGGTGAGGTGTGGCGTTTCCTACTCCGACGCGTTCCTGTTCATCGGGTCGAAGACGAACTGGACGAGTGAGCGGGCGATCGCCTCCGGATCGCCCTGCGCGCTTTCGGGAAGAGAGCCGCTGAGCCACAAGCTGGCGAAACCATGGGCGAGCGACCATGCGGCGATCGTGGTCAGCCGGTCCTGCGCCGAACTCGGCGACAGTCTGCGGGCGCTGGTGGCAAGCACATGGGCGGCACGCTCACGCGGGGATCGCATGCCGGGATCGTCCGCGCGATACAGCTCCGGACGGAACATCACCTCGAAGTAGGGCCGATGGTCGATGGCGAAGCGCACGTACGCCACCCCGACCGCCAAGACGTCCCCGGCCGCGTGTTCCAGGCTGTCGGCGAACAGCTCGAATCCCTCGGCGGCCACGGCCGTCAACAGTCCGGTCTTGTCACCGAAGTGGTGGGCGGGCGCGGCATGGGAGACGCCCGCGCGCCGGGCCAGCTCACGCAGGCTCCACCCGGCCGGGCCGGACTCGCCGATGGCCTGAAGGGCGGCGGCGATGATGGCCCCTCGCAGGTTGCCGTGGTGGTAGGCCGGCTGATTGATCTCCCTCACCTCCGCGACACGACGTCCTGGTATCGACACCCACCCTATCTTGACATTGACAAGATGGCGAATCTCCTCCAATCTTGCCGATGACAAGATTGGAGGAGGGAATGGTCCCGTTCATCGCCCTTATCGGGGGCTTCGTCGCCCTGCGGCTGCTCGGCGTGGCCGGCGTCGACATGCTCGACAGCTGGCAGGCCGCGCTGCGCGGCGCCCTGGCGTTGATGTTCGTCGTCACCGGCGTGCCGCACTTCCTGCCCTCATGGCGGCGCGACTTCGTCGCCATGATCCCCGCGGCGTTCCCGCAGCCGGCCCTGCTGGTGACCATCACCGGGGTACTGGAACTGGCCGGCGCCGCCGGGCTGCTGCTGCCGCCGATCGCGCCGTACGCAGCGATCGGGCTCGCACTACTCATGATCGCCATGTTCCCGGCCAACGTCTCGGCGGCACGCCGCGGCCTCACCCTGGCAGGAAAACCGGTGACCCCGCTGCCCACCCGCACCGCCCTGCAGGTGCTCTTCGTCGCCGCCGCCATCGCAGCGGCCGCGTGACGGCGCACGACGAGCATCGGAACAAGATGTCCCGTTGGCGCACTCAAGGCGTACGCCCTCGCACTGCGCCATGACCGCGGAGTTCGGTGGCGAAGGCGGTGGGTGCCGACCGGCTGGCCGCCTGGTTCACCGCGCGGTGAGGCGGCACGGCCGCGGCCACCTTCAATGCCCGCCGCGACGCTCTTGGCTCAGCATGTGAGTGGCGGCGGGCGCAGAGCCGGCTGGTCGGCGATCCGCTACGGCGCAGGCCGTCGCCACGGCCCGGCCCTCCTCACCGACCGGCGGGCTCGCCTCGAGTTGCCGCCAGGCGGGCAGGAGAGCAGGGATACAGCCCGGCGGCGCCCCTGGCCGTGCGCCGGTGAGGACCGGGGCACTCGCTCGAGCCCGGCCCCGGTCGGCCGTCCGCGGCCCGATCGCTCCTCATCGACGCCGGGCATGGTTCAGGTCGGTGACGAGGCGGGCGATGGCGTCGTCGACGGTGGGAGCCGGCCCGAACAGCTGGGCCTGCCGGCGGGTGTCGGCGACGGAGCGGCCGCTGTCGAACCAGCCGAACATGGCGGCCATGTCCTTGACCATCGGCATGAACGGACCCATCAGGGCACCCGCCGCCCGGGTGAGCGCGGATGGCACGGCCCGCACCTTGATCGTCTTCGCGGCGTGCTTGCTCATCAGGCCGGCCGCTTCCCCGATGCTGACGTGCCGGTCCCAGCCGATGTCGACCCGTTCGCCGGGTGCGACGTCGGCGTCGACCGCGGCCGCCAGATACGCGGCCAGGTCGGCGGTGAGGACGAAGGTGCCGTCGACCCACCGCTTGTGGAAGACGAGGTGGCCGGTGATGGAGAAGATCCGGGCGAGGGAGGCCTGGTACTGCGCGGCGCCGTCGATCTGGCCCAAGGGACCGTTGACGCGGACGTCGTCGGCGAGCACGTCGGCCAGCCGGGCAGGCTGGTTGGCCTGCCAGGCGCCGAAGTAGGCGTCGGCGACGGCGGTCACGGCCGCGTCGTTGTGGTTGTCGTTCATCCTGCCTTCCTTGCCAAGAGTGGTCGGGTGGGAAGCTCTACCGGCGGCCGGCCCGATGGGTGCGGGTGGATCAGGTGAAGGTGCCGGCCAGCGCGGCGTCGACCTGGCGGGGGTCGCGCAGGTGCAGCGTCTGGTCGTGCACCGCGTGCCCGGCCGCTGAGGACAGGGCGCTGACGTGGTCGCCGACCTGTTCCCCGCTCAGCGGTGAGCCGGGACGGGTGCCGTTCGGGCCGATGAAGGCCATCATGACCACGTCGTTGACCTCGGGCGGCCGCCGGTTGTGGCGCTCAGCGGCCGGAAGCGGTCCGCATGCCGGCGAACCAGGCGGCGCCGACGACCAGGTGCATGGCGGCCAGAGGTGTCCCGGAACTCCTCGATCGTGGGTCCCGAGCGGCGCAAGGTCTTCTCACACAGGTCACACATGACCTGTGTGTGCGAGACGCGGTCACGGGCCTGCACCGTGCAGCGGTAGGCGCCCGTGGACCGGTTGTCGACGTCGTCGGTGAACAGCCACCTCGCCGCATCCCCCTCATCAGGCCGCCAGGGCGACGGCGTGTTCGCCGGCAGCCACGCGGTCCAGGCCGCGGCCGCCCAGCAGGGCGTGGAACAGGTTCACGAACACCGTGTCGACCGAGGAGGCCTCGTCGACCTCGTCGCGTTCGTACTGATAGGCCGCATACAGGTCGATCGTGGCGGACTCTACCGGGATCGCTCGCGGCTGCCCGGCCTTGGCGAACGCGCCGTTGCCGTTGAGGCGTCGCCGGACGTGAACGTGCGGGCGCTCGTGCCGGCAGCCCAGCACCCGTGAATCCGGCAGCAGGTGCATATCAGCTGCGCCAGGCTCGGACTCGACCAATCCACGCCGTGACCTCCACAGCAGGACAGATAGAGGGCGACCCGGCCGGCGTAGGCTGTGCCCTTAGACGATCTTCCTGTCCAGCAGGTCGCGGAGACGCCGCAGAAGGGCTTCGACGAGCTCTTTGTCGTACCCGGGCGAGGTGGTCATGTAGGCCAGGTCGAAGGAGAGAGCCGGAGGGATCACGCTCTTGGCCGTGTCGGGCTCTGTTTCGAGGCGGGTGACGAGCCGGCTCAGGAGGGCGTCGATTGCTCGCGGGTCATATCCCGGCCGCGATGCGAGCGGGAGCTTGATCGCGCGAATCTCCAGCACCAGCTGATCCCGTGACACCGGCGGCAGCGCCGCCCGGGCTGCCGCACGGGCGGCGGCTGCCTCCTCGGCTTCGCGCTGCCTTCGCGCCCTGGCCCACGGGGTGGCGCCCGCCCGGATGCTCCGCGTCGTGCGTTCGGCGACCAGGAGCCCCGCTCCGCCCACAGTGAGGACCCCGCCGATTCGCAGCAACCAGAAGGCCGCGGCCGCGGCGTTCGCCTGACGTTCCTCAAAGCTCGAAGGTCCCGACCTCCTGCTCGAGCACCAGTCGCCGCTGGTCATCCGTTCGCCGCCACATCTGGGCTCCTCTGCATCGCTCGACGCCACGAGCCAGCACAGGAGCAAGACCGCCCCGATGCCTAACATGGCAAAGCCCAGCTTCACGGATCCTTCATGGCGAAAAGCCTCGTGTTTTGCCATATCCGCCTCCCAGTACGCCGGGCTCGGTGATCAAAGTAATCATATACAGACACTCGTGTCTACGTGAGAAGGCGGATGTGCGCCCGGTTCCCGTGCGATGCGGCATCGGGATGGCAACACTGTGGAGTGCGGACAGGGTGCGGGACAGGCGGCGCTCGAAGCGCCTCGCTGACAGCGAGCCAACATGCCCGACGTGGCCAACATGCCTGACGGACCCCCACATACTGTGAGGCAAGTAGGCGCTCATCCGTCGCCGGGAAGCCCTGCTCGCGCAGTTGCGTGACCGCGGCGTCGATCTAGAGGGTGTTCCACCAGATTGCCCGAGGCCGGTGGCGCGGCCATCGGCCAGGTTATAGGCGCACCCTGTCAACGGTCAGGGCCCCGGCCACCCGAACCAGGTCTACGCCGCCCGCGTCACAACTGCCGAGGCGCTCTCACCATGATCAACCCCATCGATGATCGCAGTTTCGTCGATCCTTGAGGGCCGGTCACCTGCTGATCAGAGGCCCGATCCCGCCCGTTTGGGGCTCATGACG
>NZ_JBYITD010000066.1:0-26002 GCF_057708945.1 Nonomuraea sp. bgisy101 | reverse complement strand
CACATCCGCAACCGCAGGAGGGCCGCCACGCCCTGGCACGCAAGATCTGCCACGGCAAGATGGGCGAGCTCTACCACCGCTATGAACGCGGGCTGGAGAACCAGCTCGGCGTCCTCGGGCTTGTCCTGAATTGCGTCGTTCTATGGACGACCGGCTACCTGGATGCGGCCGTCCGGCAGCTCAAGGCGCAGGGCTACCCAGTCCGCGAGGACGACATGGCCCGTCTATCGCCTTTCGTCAGCCGGCACCTCGGCGTGCACGGCGCCTACAACTTCTTGCTTCCCGATCTGGCCTCCGGCACCATCCGCGACCTGCGCGATCCGGACGGCGCCGAAGACGACGAGATCTGACCGTCACCCTGGCGGGCGGGCTTCGATCACCCGGTCTGGTTCCTCTGACCAGGTGATGTCTCCGGGCAGGGTGTGCCCTTCACAGTGCTCGCGGCGACATCTGTCACGCGGGTGTGGTGCGGCCCCGCCGCCCCAGTGGGCGGAGGGGTCGCGGCCTGGCCTCGCAATCGTGTCTTGGCGAAGTGGATGGTGCTGACCGGGCCCGTTCCGTGGGCGCTCATCTGGTTGATGAGCAGGTGCAGGTTGGCGGTGTTGGGCCAGCGGGTGCGGCGGTGGTCCAGCCATTCGAGCAGGATCTGGTGGGTGAACTCGTCGATCGGCCGTGTGCGTCCGGCGATGGTGAGCCGGCGATTGCCCAGGTCGACGTCCTCCAGCAGGAGGGCGCGGCCAGCGCCCGGGCCGCCCGATCACCGTCAACCGGCTCCGAGACCGGCTTCGCGACCTGGGCATCACCCGCAACAGTCGCGTCGCGGCCTTCAACGAACTCCTGCGCGAGATCCCCGCGCCGGTCCTCGCCGACCTCGTCGGCTGCAACCCCGGCTTCGCCGCTGCACGGGCATCGGCCCTCGCCAACGACTGGAACACTTACGCCGCACTCCGAGCGGCCCGGAGGACCAGCCAGCGGTGACCTGCCCGAGAGGAATACGAGCAGGGCGAATATGGGACGGCACCAGTCGAGTCGGGTCACAGCCCTGCGCCTCTAGGAGGCGAGGGTTTGCCGGTCAGAGGGGGCGTAAGCCTGGAGGAAGGTGCCGACGGCGACCCGGGCCACCTCCCGCAGCTCATCGTCGCCGAGGAGACGGGTGCCCATGCGGGAGCGCGCCTCCAAGGGGCCGACGAGCAGGGCGAGTAGCTGCTCGGCCGCCAGCTCGGGGTCGGTGGCGCGCAGGCGGCCGGCCAGGATGAGGCGGGCCAGCCGGTCGGCCAGCGCCTGGGTGAGCCGGTGCGGACCGGACTCGGTGACGACGTCGAGGACGTCGGGGAAGCGGATGATCTCTGAGTAGAGGAGCCGTCGCAGCGCGCAGGAGTGCTCGTCGCAGTGCAGGCGCAGCAGCTCGTGGCCGACGCCCTCGAGGGTGGCGCGCAGGTTGTCGCCCGGTTCGACGAGCGGCTCCAGCGCGGCCAGGCGCTGCTGCAGGGCGGCCTGCGCCGCGTCCTGGACGGCGTGCCTGAACAGGGTGGCCTTGTCGGTGAGGTGGTTGTAGACCGTCGGCTTGGCCACACCCGCCTCGTCGGCGATCTCCTGGACGCAGGCTTGGGCGTAGCCCTGCCGGGCGAACACGGCGAACGCGCCCCGCAGGATCGCCTGCCGCTTGTCGATCCGTCCGCGCGATGTGGTCATGGACCGACTATACCAACGGGTTCACTGCAGTGGACTAGCAAGTTGCATGCATACGCATCGGATAACTATGTTGAACCCGTGAGTTCAATGGACGATCGTTTGGATCCCCGGCTCCTGGCGATGATCGCCGTGATCCTGCTCGGCGGACTGCTGGGCATCCTCAACAGCACGATGGCGGCCGTGGCCACTGACACCCTGGCCGCCGCCTTCGACACCTCGCTCAGCTCCGTCGGCTGGGCCTCGACAGGATTTCTGCTCGCCGTCACCGCCACCATCCCGTTCACCACTTGGGCGGTCGACAGGTTCGGCGGCAAACGGCTCTGGCTGGCGGGCCTGGTGGTGTTCATGGCGGGCTCGCTGGCAGCGGGGCTGGCGTGGAACGTCGGCAGCCTGATCGCCTTCCGGGCCCTCCAGGGCGTCGGCGCCGGGATCCTGGACCCGCTGGTGCTGATTCTGCTGGCCCGCGCCGCAGGACCACGACACGCCGGACGGGTGATGGGGTTGATGGGAGTGGTGCTGTCGCTGGGGCCCGTCCTCGGGCCGGTCGCGGGCGGCGCCGTAGTGAACGCCCTGAACTGGCGCTGGATGTTCCTGCTCAGCGTGCCCGTCGGCATGCTCGCCTACCTGCTCGCGAGACGTGTGGTGCCCGACGAGGCGCCTACGGACCATGTGCGGACCCGGCTGGACGTCCTGGGCCTGGCCCTGCTCGCGCCAGGTTTCGCGGCTCTGGTGCTGGCCCTGTCGCAATCGGCCGAGCAGGGCGGGCAGGTCGCCCTCCCGCTGATCGCTGGCGCGGCACTGATCGCCGGCTATGCCGTGCACGCGCTGCGGACCAGCAGCACGCCGCCCCTGATCGAGCCCAGGCTGTTCGCCAGCCGCGGCTTCGTCGCCAGCGTCACCATCATGGGGCTCGGCGGCCTGGCCAACTTCGCCACACTGTTCGCCCTGCCGCTGTACTACCAGCAGGCACACGGGCACGGCGTGCTGGCCGCCGGGCTGCTGATGGCTCCCGCGGGCCTGGGCGGGGCGATCGCCATGCCGCTGGCCGGACGGCTGTCGGACCGGCTCGGCGCCCGCGGCCTGGCCACGGCGGGCGCGATCCTGGCCGGGCTCAGCGCGCTGGCCTTCACCCGCATCGGCGCCGGCACCGCCGAGGTCTGGCCGGTGCTGGCCGCGCTGGCGATCGGGCTCGGCATGGGCTGCTTCAGCGCTCCGACCATGGGGTCGCTCTACCGCAGCCTGCCCGGCCCGCTGGTGGCACAGGGCAGTTCGGTCCTTTACATGCTCAACCAGCTCGGCGCCGCACTGGGCGTCGCCCTGGTCACGCTCGTCTTGCAGATCGCAGGTGACCCGATCACCGGCTTCCACGGCATCTTCTGGCTCGCCCTCGCCATGATCGCGATCATTCTCGCCGTCATCCCGCTCCTGCCCCCGCGTGAACCCGCTCTGACCGGAAAGGCATCCCTGTGAAGACCCTCGTGATCACCGGTGGCACCGACGGGATGGGCAGAGAGCTCGCCCGCACCTACCTGCGCCGCGGCGACGCCGTCGTCATCGTCGGACGCGACCAGGACAAAGCCCTCCCCGGCGCCCATCTCATCGCGGCCGACCTGAGCCTGGTCAGCGAGAACCGGCGCGTCATCGACGAGATCAACGCCGCCTACCCGGCCGTCGACGCACTCGTGCTGTGCGCCCGGTACTTCCGCTCCGCCCGGTTCGTCACCGCCGAGGGATTCGAGGCCACCTTCGCACTGGAGTACCTGAGCCGCCACCTGCTCAGCCACGGCCTGACCGATCCCGGGGTCATCGTCAACGTGTCAGGACCCGGCGTCCCGATCGGCCGCATCCACTGGGACGACCCGATGCTCGAGCGCGGATACGACGGGGTGGCGGCCCAGATGCAGGCCGGGCGCGCCAACGACCTGCTCGGCACCGCCTTCACCGCCGAACGGGCGGCCAGCCGTACCCGATATGTCCTGATCAACCCCGGGCCGGTGTCCACCGCGTTCCGCGGCGAGTACGACGCCGCCACCGCCGCCCACGTCAAGTCGCTCAAGAGGTACGGCGCGCCGGTCGCCGAAGGCGTCAAACCCATCATCGCCCTCCTCGACGACCCGCCCGCGGCCCCGCTCAGCGCCTTCATGCAGACCAAGCCGATCAGCCTGGACCACCCGTCGTTCTCCCCAGAGGCCGCCGCGCGGCTCGGCGACCTCACCCGCCACCTGCTGAGCTGCCTGGAGGGCTGAACACATGACCACCACATGGACGGCGGCCTTCAGATCCGCCCCGGTCAGCGCGCATGAGCCGATGACGCTCATCTACCCCTCACGTACCTTCCGCGATCAGACGCTCCGTCAGATCGTGCGTGTGCGCGGGGCCGGTGATCGTCTGCGGGTACGGCTCAGCAATCAGTACGGCAAGCAACCCCTCACCATCGCCCGCAGCCACGTGGCCGCGCACGACACCCGATCCTCGATCATCCCTGGCACCGACATCGCGGTCACCTTCGCGGGGACAGCGCAGGTGACGATCGAGGCCGGCGCCGAAGCCGTGAGCGATCCCGTCGACTTTGCCACAGCAGGCGAGACCGACCTGGTGGTCAGCACCTATCACGCCTCAGATGCCGGGCTGGCCACCTACCATCCCTTCGCACTGCAGACCGGCTACGTGGTGGCCGGGGACGCCGTCTCCCGGACGCACCTGACGGGCGCCGAAGAGGTGGAACCCCGCTTCTACCTGAGCGGCATCGACATCGAGGCTCCCGAAGGACGCCAGGTGGTCGCGGCCTTCGGCGACTCACTTACCGACGGGGTGGGCACCGCCCACGGCGCCCACCACCGCTATCCCGACCTCTTGGCCGGCAAGCTCGACGACACCTTCGTGCTCAACCTCGGCATTGCCGGCAACAGGCTGCTCAGTGACGTCTTCGGCGAACGTGGCATCGCCCGCTTCGAGCGCGACGTGCTCGCCGCGCCGGGAGTGACACACGTCGTCGTGCAGCTCGGCATCAATGACATCGGCATGCCGGGCATGCTGGGCCTGCCCACGGTGTCTGCGGGCGAGCTCATCGCCGGGCTGACCTCGATCACCGACCAAGCCGGGCGAGCGGGACTGACGACGATCGTCGCGACCGTGTCCCCCTTCGGCGGAGCCGACGGCGTCAGCCCCGGATTCGACACCTCCGAGGGGGAACGGACACGCCAGCGCGTCAACGAGTGGATCCGCGCCCACTGCGACACCGTCGCAGACCTGGATCGCACGCTGCATGACCCAGCCGCGCCGGCTGTCCTGCGGCCCGCCTACGACTCTGGCGATCACATCCATCCCAACGACGCGGGAGCCGAGGCCATGGCCGACATGCTCGCCAGAGTCATCATCGCGTCCGCCTGAACGCAGCGATCGGGCGGATGTCGGCAGCCGCCGACACCCGCGTGACAAACAGTTCCTCACCGAGTGCGAGAAAGCCCTCGGGTCCGGCCTGCGTGAGCTGTGGGCGTCGCTGTCACACCACCGCGACACCGCCCCGACCTGGTTCGCGCCCTGGCTCCAGGAAGAGGAACAGGTCCTGTCCCTGCGCACCTGGCAGCCTCTGGTGGTCCCCGGGCTGCTGCAGACGGCCGACGATGCCCGCGCCCTGCTGGAAAGTGAGAACGGCTACGACAACGAACGCAAGGGTCCACGCGAAGACGATGGCGGCGATGGGGATATCGAAGATGAAGGTGGCGCCGAAGAGGTCGTGGAGGATTCCTCCCGTCGTGCGCTGGAGAGGAATGAGCGGGGTGCCCGGAGGGAAGCCGTTGGCCGGATCCGTCGCGAAGGCGCCCGCGCCGAGCAGGCCGACGCCGCTCACGGCGATCATCAGGGGCCCCCACAGCGCACCCACCGGCCGCAACCCGCGCCACAGGCCGATCGCGAAGCCGACGATGAGTAAGCCGGAGATGAGGAAGGTGGCGATCTGCAGTCAGCCGAGCTCGCCGAGCACGAGCGTGCTGATGAGATGCCGCAGGGGGTCGTAGCCTTCGGTCAGCGCGCCCTCGATGAGCCAGGCGACGGTGAATAACGGGCCGGCGACCATTCCGCCGACGATCAGGGTGTTGAGCGCGGAGTAGATGGGCTCTGGCTCACTCTCGATGATCTCGGTGACAGAACGTGCAGGGTGTCAGGAGTAGCGGAGGACGCGGGCCCGTAGAAGGTCGAAGTTTGCGCGGCCGAACATCTGCCGCTTCAAGAATTTGATCTTGTTGACGGTCCCTTCGACGGCCCCACTGCTGTGAGCGAGTGTCAGCCCGGCCCGCTTTTTGGCGAAGTCATCGACGCCCAACACTGTGACCTGCCCAATCTCGGGATCGGGCAGCGCCCGCAGTATCCGTAGCAGCGTGGATCTGCTGACCGGCGCGCCGGCCAGGCCTGCCATGCGGGCGCCAGCTCGCCCGGCCAGTGCTATCGCGATCGAGGTGAGAAGGGCGCGTAAGGCGTTGCTGCGACGGGCGCGCCGCTGGGTCAGCCCGCCGACCTGCTCGGCGAAGATCTCTCTATCGCAAGAGGGCTCGCCGCAGAAGAAGCGGCGCACCTCCAACTCGACCTTGACCGGTCGCCCGCCCGTCGCCAGATCCCACACGGTCCGGCGATACCGGCTGTGCACCCGCGTCGAAAGCAGCCCACACTCCGGGCACGGGACCTCACTCACCACGGTGCGCGCCGCGATCAGCATGGTGTCATCGAGGGTCTCCACCTTGAGGACGTCCATCTCCCGCAAAGCGGGGCATAACAAACGAAGGCAGCAGGCGTTCTCACCTGCTGGCGCATGCAGCACAATGAACCCCACGGCCGCTCGTTGATGATCAGGTGCTCGACACACCAGATCTTTGACGAGCGGCCATCTCCATGTGAGGCCCGTTGCAAGATCGCGATACGGAAGCAGCACCAGGGCCCTCGCGCCAAGCTCACCCTGAGTAGCTGATCATCGAGAGTGAGCCAGAGCCAGTAGATGTCAGTGGATGCGCGGACTTGATGTCAGCGCGGGGTCGCGTCGGCTTTCCACGGGTCGTCGGCGGCCGCCGTCGCCGACTCACCGTCGCTCGGTAGGGCGTCGAGGGTGCCCCTATCGTCTTGGTGCGCTCGGCGCCGCCGACGGGCCCAGGCGCGTCAGCAGCTCGTGGATGCGGCTGTCCAGTTCTGCTTGGAGTAGTTCGTTGTCGATGGCGGGGGTGCATCCGGTCAGGATGGTGACATTCGCCAGCGGCCCGTCGGCATAGTGGAACAGCAGGTGAAACTTGCTGTCGTCGGTACCTGCGATGTTCTGGCACATGTGCTCGGATGGCCGGGTGTCCACCGAGTTCAGCAGCGCGGCCAGGGAGTAGGCCGTCGTTGCGTCGTGCTCCACTCGAGGCGGTGGCCCGCTGGAGGAACCGAGTCGGCATATCACGACCGTGGTCGGGTTGCCGGGCACCATCTGCTCGTCTTGGCCGCGGCGGCCGAGGCGGACTTGGCAGGGGTCGGAGGGCCGTGTGAGGCGCCACGTTCCGCTCCGGTAAGCCGCGGTGAGGCTCGGCCCGATGTAGGAGCGGCTGCCAATGGCACCGTTTGTAGTCGTGACGCACCTGTTGACCTCTTCAGCACTGCCCACCCAGAGCGCTTGGCCGTCGGAGTAGGCGAACCGGATGAGGTAGTTCGTCATCCTTCCGCCCACCAGCGTGCAGGGCCCGCCGCGGAAAGATACGGCTGCCGGCAGATAACTCAGGTCGTGAGCCATTGCCACCACTCCGCTCGTCAGGCTCCGCGACCCGGCGAGTGCCTCCCCGCCAGGGCTCGCGTTGCCTCCGGGGTAGGCACAGATCATCGCCGCGACCGGCTCGCCGGGAACGAGCACTTCCTCAGCGCCGTCGAGGTCTGCGACGGCGGGCACCCAACCGCCTGGTGCGTGGCCACCCCAACGCTGTGGGCACGATGCCGCCACGGGCGGTGCCCCGCTTGCCGAGTGCGCGATCAGTACGGCTGCCACAGCTATCGCGATCGCGGCCAGAGCGGTGCCGAGTACGTCCAGGCGCTTCACATCGTTGAGACGTGCAATCCATGAGATCGGTTCGATCGGCATCGGAGCATCATCCGGGTGTTGGACGACAGGATCGTGGGCTCGGCGCTGATCTTGTTGCGGTGTCGGCCAGGTTCGTGTTGTTCCTGCGTCGAGGTGTACGGGTTGATGATGCTGGTTCGCGTGCATAGAGCAGGGGCTTGAGTTACTGCTGCCGCACCTTGCATCAGCCCGCGTGGAGTCAGTGCAGGTCGAGGAAGGCGCGGTCGTGTTCACGGTCGGCTCGGCGATGCGTACGGCTACGTGTCCGAGGTGCGGCACGGTCTCGGCCAGGACGCATGGCGGCTATCGCCGGAGGCTGACCGACCTGCCGATCTCCGGTCGCCCGGTGCGAATCGACGTCGGCGTCCGACGGTTCCGCTGCGATGATTCTGGATGTGGTGCGGCGACGTTCGCCGAGCAGATACCCGGCCTGACCGCGCCGTTCGCGCGGCGCACGGCCGGGCTGACCGACCGCTTGGCCGCGATCGGGCTGGCGCTGGCCGGCCGCGCCGGATCAGCGTGTCTCGGCATGTCGGCCTGCCGATGCCGAGACACGCTGATCCGACTGGTCCATGCGCTGCCCGAGCCGCCCGCGGCAGCGCCGACGCCTGCCCCGAGCCCGGGGCGGGCGCTTCGTCATTCCCGTCAGCGCTCGTTGGCGAGCCGGACGGCCATGCCCCGGACCAGCTCGGCGACTTCAGCGACAGCGTTCTGAGAGACCGGCGCGAGGATGCCCCCATCCGATTGGTGGTCGCCGTCGATGCCGACATACCATCCGTACTCGGCGTCGAGCCTGACGAGGAGATCGTCATGTCCGTCGCCACCGGCGCCCGCACTCTCACGCAACTGGGGCACGCGGATGGGGCCGTTGGGCGTCAGTTCGGCGGCCACTCCGAGCTGGCCGAGAGCCTTGACCAGATCGTTCCTTAACAAGGAGACCAGCTGGTCAGACGCCTTCACATCGGGCGACTCGCAGTAACGCGCAGCGAGGACGTCGACCACGATCGAGGCGAGGTCTGAACGCCACGGCGAGTGGACGCGGGCCAGGCCGTGTTGTTCACCCGCCGTCCACCAGGCGTCGAGCAGCATGCAGCCTGCGCGTGAGTGCTGGGCACCGGATAAACGGAGCGCGCGAGGTACGCATCACGGAGAGCGATGGAGGCCTCCGTTGAGTATGCGGGTCCGCCTCCGGCGGCAGTGGGCGGCGCGACCCCGGCCGGCGGGCTGGAATCCTTGGCGCGGCGGAACAGCGGCATGTTCTTCTCCGTTCGACGTGGGGGAAGTTCGGCCAGGCGAGCGCGGACACAGACCTTGGACAGCCGGACTCACCGGCCTCCCGGCCAGCAAGATCCCGCCCTGCCTGGCCGTAACCTAAGCAGAAGTGCCCGCAGGCCACGAGAGGATATTCCGTCACGCCGCGCGGTTCACGCGTTCCTCGTGCGGACGTAGCCGAGCGAGGTCAGGCCTCGACCGGATAGGGCCGGTCGGACGATCCGCCTGCTTCTTTTCGCGGCCACTGACAAAAGCGGGCTCGGGCGCTGATGGTGGCTGCATCGCCGCCGCGCCTCGCGCGCGGCGGCCGCGGCGGGAGGCTGCGGCTGTGGCGGAACAGGCTGCGGATGCTGAGCATCCGCCACGCCGCAACACCCGCGGCGGTGAGGCGGCCGCCAGGCGGTCGCCGGGGTGCGCTGTACTACCAGCCATGACGATCGCTCGCTCGCTGTTTCTGTTCGCCCTGGCCGCCCTCGCGGAGATCGGCGGGGCATGGCTGGTCTGGCAAGGCGTCCGCGAGCAGCGTGGGCTGCTCTGGGTTGGTGCCGGTGTCATCGCGCTGGGTCTGTACGGGTTTGTCGCGACATTGCAGCCGGATGCGAACTTCGGCCGGATCCTCGCCGCCTATGGCGGGGTGTTTGTCGCCGGCTCGCTGGCGTGGGGCATGGTCGTCGATGGATTCCGGCCCGATCGCTGGGACGTTATCGGCTCGCTAATCTGCCTGGCCGGCGTCGCGGTGATCATGTACGCGCCACGCAGTTGAGCGATGCTGCTCAGCGCGTGGTGCGCCTTCGGCTGATGGCGGCCCGTGGATACAGCAGATCGAGGTGTGCGGCGGGCGGGTGGTTGAGGTAGTCGGCCCATGCGCAGCCGCAGGCGTGGGGGCAGGTCTCCAGCCAGGTGTTGCAGTGTCGGCAGGCCAGCCCGCGGACTTGGCGATTGTCGGGGTTGTGGTCGACGAACACGCCGACGGTGCTTCGGCACAGGTGGCAGGCAGGGCCCAGGGCCTCGATCAAGGTCTTGATGATCGGTCCCAGGACAGGCCCTTGAAAGGCAGGCCAGCGGCGGTCGTCTTGGCAGACGGGGCACCGCTCGCGCCGTCGCACCACAGCCGGGTCGGCCTCGGCGCCGGTGGGGAGCACGCTCCAGCGGACGCTCCGATCGCCGTAGGTGCCAGCCCTCACCGCGGTGCCCACGGGCGGGTTGGTCCGATAGCTGTGCCCGTCGGCGCTCCACCACTTGCACCACTGTTCGTGCGGTACGGCGGGCGGTGGCGGCTTCTTGCGCCTCCTCCACGATTCGGCGCATAGGTATCGCGCGCCCAGCAGCAGGTGGTAGCGGTCGTCATCGCCGAGTACGGCGATGGGAGCCTCGGTCGGCATCGGGCCGGTGGGCACCCGGCACGGCTGGGCGGCCCGCTCGGCCATCAGCGCGGCCAGGGCCGCGGGATCGTCGGTCTCGGCCACCAGGGCCAGCCGGTGCAACAGCGCGGCGCGGCGGTGCTCGGGGACGTCGTCCGGCCCCAGCCAGGCGGTCACGAGGTCGCTCCTGGAAGGGCGAGCTCGCCGACGGCTCCCGTGTCACTGGTGCGGCTGGCGCGCAGCTGCTGCAGGTCGGGGATGTGGTTGTAGAGGGTGCCGACGCTGACGCCGAGCAGCTTGGCGATCGAGGTGATCGAATGCTCGGGATTGGGGAGCAGGTCACGGGTGGCGCGCAGCAGGCCGGCGTCGACGACGGTGGGCCGACCGCCGACGCGGCCGCGCTGCCGGGCGGCGGCCAGGCCCTCGCGGGTGCCATCCACGATGAGTTCGCGAATGAACTCGGCCAGCGCGGCGAAGACGTGGAAGACCAGCCGGCCGCCGGGTGTGGTGGTGTCCAGGCGTTCGTGCAGGCTGGTGAAGCCGATCTCGCGCCGGCGCAGGTCGGCGACCGTAGTGATGAGGTCGTGCAGGGAGCGGCCGTAGCGGGCCAGCTCGGGGACGACGAGGGTGTCGCCGCGCTGCAGGAAGGCGTGGCAGGCCTTCAGCTCGGGCCGCAGCGCGTTCTTACCGGACTTCTTGTCGGCGAAGATGCGGCGGCATCCGGCCGCGGTCAGGGCGTCGATTTGCCGGTCGAGGTTTTGCCCGGTGGTGGAGACGCGGGCGTAGCCGATGCGGATCTCGCTGCGGTGGGCGGGGAAGGCAGCCAGCGGGTCGGCCGGGTAGTCCAAGCCGCCCGCCAGCTCAGGGCGCGTGGTACTCGGCGGCGCGATCAACGAGTACCGTCGAGCCGAATAAGCCAGGCAGAGGAACCCCAGCTCAGACCGTACATGCGAGTTTTGACTCGCTACAGGGCCGCCTTCATCGACGGTGCCAAAAAGAACGAGTTCGATTTCCAGCACGATACTGCAGCCACGCATCCAGCGGGGTCCTCGGCGCTCGATCGGGGACCCCTCGCCCGTGACCTGCCGAGTTCACACATAACCCGACCCCTCAGAGGGCGTTTTCGATCCCCTTAAGTGATCTTGGATTGCACTCCGAGTAGAGCTGAAAAGACCTTGTCTGCCAGGGATTGTCACGTCGCGCGATCAAGCGCATGCCATGTGTTGGTGGTCCGCATCCCGCCGTTGTCCCGTACGTCTCGCGCAAGGGGAGAGCGGACCATGCCCACCATGATCGGGCACGTCACCCAGGAACGTTACGACCAGATCGTCACCCGCGGCCGGGAGCTGGTCGAGTTCCAGACCCGTTCCCAATTCGAGCTCGGCGATCTGGCGCTGGAGATCGAACCGATGCAGCCACACGGCGGCGCGCACCCGAACCAGGGCGAGGCGCTGTTCGGCGTCTTGGAATCGCTGCAGCTGTTCGCCGACGACCTGGCCATCCCGGGGAAGACGCTGGAGACCCATCGCTGGGTGGCCTCCCGCTGGCCGGCTCAGCGCCGCCGAGCGGGGGTCCCCTACTACATCCACAGTACGCTGGCCTCCATCCGTGACGATGAGGAGCGATCATTGATTCCCAGTCGGTGCGGGCTGCGGCCACGGTGACGGGATCTTCGCGCTCGTATGACGCGGGCAAGAGGGTGCAGGGGAGGAAGCGTCACCTGGTCGTTGATACGAAGGGGCTGCTGCTGGGCGTGATGGTCACCCCGGCCGGACAGCCCGACCGTGACGCCGCTCGGGAGCTGCTGGCCCGGTTGAGGATGCTGCACCCGCAGCTCACTCTGGTCTGGGGCGACGGCGCCTATGCCGGGACGCTGGTGGAATGGGCCCGGCGGTTCCTGCGCCTCACCCTGAAGATTGTGACGAAGCTGCCGGGCCAGACTGGGTTCAAGGTACTGGCCCGGCGGTGGACCGTCGAGAGGTCGATCGGGTGGATGAAGAACGCCCGGCGCAACGTGATCGACTACGAGCGGCTCCCGCAGCACTCCGAGGCCCACCTGACGTGGGCCTCGATCACGCTAATGACAAGGCGTTTGACCAGGAAGAACGCACAGTCGTGGGATCGTGCGCGCAATGTGTCGCCACAGGCGGCATGACCGCTAACACAATCTGCTGCCCCTGACCGAGGGCCTGCTGGAGACGCTGACGGACTGGGCGTGTTCCCGCTGGTCAGCGCCCCCCTGTCGTTCCCCGTTCCGAACGCGGCTCGCGCCGGATTCCGTTACCTGGTGTCGCACATCAGGTGGTCGACGCCTTCGTTGACGCGCTTGTCCACCTGGATCGCGCGTCCGTTGGGGATGAAGAGCGTCATGAACACCACCATTCCGCGACGGCCGTCCTCGGTGAAGAAACTGCGGGTGGCATAGCCCGGGGCGTTGCCTGGGTGTCCCCAGTACGTGCTGCCGCAGCTCGACTGGAATTGCGCGATTCCCAGGCCGTAGCGTGCGCCGGGGTAGATGTGGTTCCAGCCGGGCGCGGGGACTGTCTGCTTCATGGCGGTGAGTTGCGCCGGTTTGAGGAGCTTGCCACCCAGCAGCGCTTTCCAGAAGCGTGTGAGATCCGAGGCCGTGGTGATCAGGTCGCCTGCGGCCCCGGCGAAGGTGACGTTGAGGTCGGTGGTGTTCACCGGCTCGGTGCTGTCGGGGAACTCGGTGTAGCCGCTGGCGTGCGGTTTCGGCAGGTGCGGATTCGTGCCGGGGGAGAAGGTGTGGCGCAGGCCGAGGGGGCGGATGATCCGGTCCCGGACCTCCTGGGACCATGCGCGGCCGGTGACCTTCTTGATGATCATCCCCGCCAGGACGTAGTTGGTGTTGGAGTAGCCCCAGCGCTGCTCGCCTGATCCTGGCAGCCAACTGGGCTTGTGCCGCATGGCGATGGCCACGAGTTGTTCCGGCGTGTAGGAGTCGTACCGGTGCTCTCGATAGTCCTTCGTGGTCCAGCCCGGCAGGTCGAGGACGTACTCGGCCAGGCCGCTGGTCTGCTGCAGCAGATGCCGTACGGTGATCTTGGAGCCGTCGTTGCCGTTTCCCTGGACCACGCCGGGCAGCCACTTCTCGACCGTGTCGTCCAGCGAGAGCCGCCCCTCGCCGACGAGCTGGAGCACCACGGTGGCGGTGAAGGTCTTGCTGGTGCTGCCCATCCGGAAATAGCCGCCGTACGGGACCGGGCGCTCGGCGGTCAGGTCCGCCAGGCCGCTGCGAGCAATCAGCGATCCCCGGCCGGTGTGCGCGGCGGCGAGGACTCCGGGAACCTTCATGGCGTGGATGGCGTCCACATCTTCCTGCAGTGTTGCTCGGTCGTAGGTGGCGGCGGCCACGGGGGCCTGGGTGGCGGCCAGCGTCATGGCGGCCAGGCCAGCCGCGATCATGGTCTTCTTCATGGCCTCGATGCTGGACCCCTGACGCAGCGTCAAGGTCAAGCCATTCTGGCGGCCACCAGTTGCTGCACGCGCGCCCAAGCGGGCGAGGACTCGACGGTGTTCGAGCTCAGCAGGGCGGCCGTGCTCTCGGCGAGATCGTTGTCGCGGGGGTGGCGAGCGTCCCAGGCGACGATCGCGTCGGCGAGCTCACCCAGGCGTGGGTCATTGGGCGCCCAGTCCATCGCCTGGTCACACGCCAGGTAGAGCTGGACGAACTCGGGGTCGTCGAGGGCGGCGTTCTCGGTGGCCACCCATTGGGGAATCGACTGCGGGGCCAGCGCGGCCACCATGATCCAGGAGTCGCGTTCTACCAGGATCAGGCGCTCGCTGAAGCCCAGCGCACGCTGCCGCTGGAGGATCTCGATCACCTCGGGCGGCAGGAACAGCCGATCCCCAACGACCAGCTTGGCCAACCGGGCGCGGTGCCGCCGCAACTCTTTGATCCTGGCTGCCACCGCGCGGTCGATCTCATCGATGGCCGCGGCGAACTGCTCTTCCCCCGCCTGGAGCACCTGGTCGATGCGGGCGAGCGGCACGCCGGTGTCGGCGAGGGTTTTGATCCGGATCAAATCCACCACAGCCTGGGCTTGGTAGCGCCGGTATCCGGAGACGTCACGCTCGGGCTCTGGCAGCAAGCCGAGCTGGTGGTAGTGGCGGACGGCGCGAACGGTGACGCCCGCATGCGCCGCCAGCTGGCCGATCGTGAGCCCATTGGTGAACAACGCCGCCCCCCGTTCAGCGCACACGCCGCCACAGGTCGAAAATGGCCTGCACGACCTCGTCCGGGCAGTCGGTGCCGATCGTACTGTGCTTGGCTCCCGGGAGAACCCGGTGCTCACCGTCGGCGACGGACGCGGCCATTGCCCGGTGCATGCGGATCTTGCCCTCGGTCATCTCCTGCAGGAGCCGTTTGGGCATCGTGAATCTCAGGGCGGCGTCGATGCCCGGTGCGGTGAGCACGATCGCCGGTTTGCCGGGCACCGGTCCGGCGGCCTTGAGCTCCTCACCCCACTGGTGCTGATTGCTGCGTTCGAGCGCACCGGCCCGCTGCGCCTCGACGGTGAGGTGCTGCGCGATGAGCGCATCACGGACCTCACTCGGCCAAGTGGCGAACATCTTCCGGTACAGGCCGCGAGACAGCAGCGTGACCAGGCGCAACATCAGGGTGCCGGGGACCGGCTGCGGCTTGAGCCGCAGGCGTTCGTCAGTGTGGTGGATGTCCCACTCCTCGTGGGCGAAGGAGTCCAGGTAGACCACTCCGGCCACCTCGTCGGGGAACAACCGCAGGAAACGCCGGGCGTACGCGCCGCCGAGCGAGTGCGCTGCCAGGACGTACGGTGGTGCCACGTCCGCTACCTGGAGCAGCAGCCGCAACTCGGAGGCGACCTCGGCCAGAGGACGCGGCAGGCCGGCCGGGTCGCTCCAGCCGGTGCCCGCCCGGTCATACAGCACGCTGGTGGTGAACGCGCTGATCCGGTCGTGCACATTGAGGTAGTCCAGGCCCAGGGCGCTCGCCCCGGGCAGGAACACCACCGCCGGGCCTCCGGTGCCTGATCTGTGCAGGAAGAGCCGCCGTTCGCCGACCTGGTAGCGCTGCCCCAACGGGACTTCGAATGAGGTGTTCATGCCCTCAAGGGTCCAACCTTGCCCCTGCGTCAGGGTCAATCCGGTCATCTACCAGGCGTACTGACAGTTCAAAACACCCTCTCAGGGCCAGGACGCCGCACTCGCGCCTTTGCCAGCTCTTGGACGGGCCTGCAATCAAGCCGGGAGTGGACCGCCTCGCCTACACTTCCGCCGCACCCTTCCCATGAGCTTCTGCCGGGTCTGCCTTTACCTAGCGGGTTCGGGTGACCAGCAGTCGCCCGGTCACAACGAGGCGCCCAGTCACAGAAGGGGCAAAACGATGAACACATACAGGCTCGATGGGGCCCGGCTTTACCTCTGAGTGGCCGAGTCGGGAATCGCGCCGGGGATAGCACGCCTGCCCGCCCTTCCGCCGCACCCTTCCCGTGAGATGGGGTGTGGAGTGGTAGGGCGCCCGGGGCTCGAACCCGGAACCTACGGATTAAAAGTAGTGCCGGGCCATGTTTCAACAGATTCAATTGTACCACTCTGCTGAATTTTGTCGCATTTAAAATGTCTGAAAATGTCGGCCGGTGTTCGTGGGTGCCGATGGCCGAAGAGCACGCAACGAGCACGCGGTGTGGGGTTCAACGGCGTCCGGCGCGCCCTGACGTGTTCTTGACTGTTTGATTTGCCCCGATTTCGGCATGTTTGGTCTTCTCTGATGCGGGGCTCTCGGATGGGTTCCGTGTCTGGTGCGGAGATGGGGGCGCGCAGGGTGCGGTTTGCCTGTTCTTGCCAGGGCAGGTGGCGTTCGTCTCGGGTTACTGGTGGGCGGGTGCAGGACGATTAGAGGCTGGCTATCCGCTGACGAGTTGGCGGCGTCATGATGAAGTCTCAGTGTTCGCGTCATGGAGGATTTCGCTGAGCTCCTCAGCAACCCGATCGGGCAAGGTGATGGCAGGGGGCGCCATTGTGCCTTCTTGCCAATGGTATCGGCGCTCGTCTTGAACGGCGTGGATCGTCCACCTGAGGAGTTCATCGTCGAGCAGGTCCGGTCCGTGGGCGATCATGTCAGCAAGGTCCTCGGGTTTGCGGAAGGTTTGGGAGAGAGCTGCTGGCAGTACGTCGCGAGCGGCGGCGTTGGATACGGCTCGCCGTACCGCAGTTTCATACCATCCAGATCCCCACCAGTCGCCGATGGATTCAGTGCGCGAGCCGTGCCAGGTGAGGAGGCGCAATATGGCGCTGGGTCCCAAGGCGTCCTCGGCTCGCTGCCAGACGTCGATCTCGCGGTGGATGGAGGTGATGATCTCGGGCCAGCCTTCGCCGAACAGGCTACGAAGCGGGCGCCCGTCGGCAAGACAACGCTGTGTGCTGGTGAGCGTGAGGCGGACGGCTGGCCAGTCGACGCCTTCAGGGTGGACGTGGGGCAAGACGGCGCGTGTGGCGGCCATGTTGGCGCGCGCCATGGTGAGATCATCAACTTTGTGGTGCCAGTCCTCCACATCGCTCTCGCGGCGCCAGCACCATTCAGCGATCCCCTGAGCGGCGACAGCGGGGATGGCCGCTGGGACGATGAAGGGCCAAGAACGCAGGGCAGAAGAGATGCGCCAGTTGAACTCTTTGCCGAGAGAGGCCAGGGCCTCGGCCGCATCATTGGAACCGCGGTAGGCGTCGATGATGTTCCACACCTGCTCAGCAAGCACCAGGTCGATCAGGCTCACATGCAATGACGAGTGCGCTTCCGGCAGGATCAGGAGGGTGGCATCCAGCAGCCCGGCGGATGCGAAGGCTTGATGTGCGGTCCGGCACTGCAGCGATTGGGAAGCGTGGACGGGGAGTTGGACGGTCAAGGCTTCATCGAGCGGGCACAGCGGAGGAAGCAGCCTATCCAAGCCCCAGTCCCAGTTTTCGGTCGGGTCCTCAACGGTCAGTTCCCCAGTCAGAGGGTTCCAGCTCAGGCTGATACGAAAGCCCGAGCGCTCCATTTCGATCGACGCCTGACCGGATGCGTCCGGGTCCTGGTCATCGATGTCGTTCCAGCTGTCCACCTGCTGCCATCCTGCCCGGCGTAGTGGTGCGGTCAGGCGGCGGATGAGGGCAGGGCCAGTGGCATGGCTACTGATGGGTGACTCGGCGGATGGCTTCATTGTTCTGTCACTCCAGAGCAGGAACTAGTGATGCAGAAACGGGCCATCTGGGGGAGCACGCTGTCGAAGGGCGGACTCGGCCGAGACTTCCCTCTAGGGCATCAGACTGTGGCAACGGCATCGCGGCACTCGGTCACCGTGATTTGCATGAGGCTGAGGAAGGCGGAGAGCTTCTGGGACGGGGCTTCCCCGGATGCCTGCACCGTCACTCGGTACGTCACGCGGAGTGTCAACGGCCGAGTCTGAATCGTCTGAGGTCGTGCATGCTCGTCAACTGTGTCCCAGGTCGAATTGCCGAAGCCAGTACGCATCTCCAGCGGATTTAACCTGTACGACCGCGGCCGCGAGGCAGATCATGGCTGGGACGAAGGCTACGTCAAGCGTCTCATGGGCTTCGTTGAAGGTGATGTCAGGCGCCTCAGCGTGGCCGATAAAGCCGGAGATCACCAATGCCGCCTGGTACGGGGCTTCCCCGAGGTGCTGGCGGATCCAGTCAAGGGCTTGGCGGGCCTCGCCCGGTTCGATGCCGTGTTCCCGAGCGCCGGCGAGCCAGCCCATCAGGGTGCTGAAGAGTCCTGTAATCAGTAGGCCGTCGGTGTCTTCTTCGATGTGGTCGAGGAATGCCTGCATCAGCCTCATCGCCGGCGCAGCGTCACGCTCGGTCAGGACCGCGGCGATGACGTGTTCCAGGCCCTCTTTCAGGTCCGTTCGGAAGCTCTCAAGGTCAAGCTCATCCTGATCGGGCTCGTCCGTGCCTTCGTCGTCGCCCCGATGCGCACGAACGGCGTCTTGCCAGGCCTGAACCTCTGTGGCAGAGAACAGATGCTGGTTCTCGAAGGTCACCATGTAGCCCAGATCGCGGTACGCGAGGATGAACGAAGGATCGACGCCTGACTCAGCGGCGTCAGCGGCGGCTTCAGTGAGGATGGCCTTGTGCCGATCCTCATCCAAAGGTGTGGGCTCGGAGGCATCTGGGTCGAAGAAGATCGGGTCATGCGGACCTGGCTCGCGACCAAACTTCTCGCGGAAGCGTTCTAGTTGTTCCCGTAGCGCACCGGATATGTGTCTTCCTGATTCCGTCTCGGTGTTCCACGAGATTTCGGTTCGGCCATCCTCGGTCTGTCTCCGCTGGACGAATCGGGGATCATCATTTCGTTCTGCCACCAGACGCGCGTGTTGTTCACGCAGCCCTTCTTCGCGCGCGAGTTTCCTTGCCTCGTACCGTGCCTGCTCGTGAGCTTTTCCGCGCTGTCTAGCTGAACGCTTCTTTGGCATGAACACCCTCGTCATGTTCCATCGTTGGGCAAAGGAGGGAACTCCGGCACTATCCTTCCTCAACTTCCTATGCCTGTCTTGGAAAACCCTTCGAGTTTCGGGAGGCTGGTGAGACTCCAGCATCCTGTCGGTCAGATGTGCGTGTACGTCGCCGAGCCCGGCAGTCCGGACTCGCACTACTCGTGCTGGACATGGCCGCCCCACGTTCGGTCCCCGGGTTCTTCACCCGCCCGGAGCAGACTCGATCACGGCCGTGACATCGGGCAGAGACTGGATCGGCAGATCACAGGGAGTCGACGACTCATCGGGCTATCCGTATGCTCAGCCCCGTGCTTCTGGCCTACACCGACGAAAGCTTTAGGGTGTAGCTCTTCCGCAGTGAGGTGCCGAGCTGGGCGTTTGCTGGTCTGGCTGGTTCGTGCGGCTGTTCTGGCCTCTCCCCAGAGCCGAGCCGTCAGACGACGGCGAGCGCCTTGGTGATGTTCCACTCGGCTAGTTTCAGCATCCATTGCCGATCGGGGAAGTCGGTGTCCGCGATCCGTAGCGGGCCCTCGATCAGCGACAGCACCTGCGCGTAGCGGTAGAGCTCTAACCGGTGGGGGTCGAGATCGACCGGACGCAGCACTGGGTATGCGTAGCCGAAGCGCATCTGCAGCCAGGCGTGTTCCCACTCGATGTCAAAGTATGTCAGGCCCTCGAAATCGATCATGACGGGTTCGCCCGCGGGCGTGATGAGTACGTGATCTGGTCCGAGTTCGCCGTGTACCAGCCCATACGTCTCGCGTGCCCTGACCGTGCTACGAAGGTGACGCACATGTCCGGCGATCCGGTCACGCGCCCCGTCCACCCTCGCCTTGCTTCCTCGTCCAGGTTCCAAGATTCTCGGAAGATCATGGAGAACCTAGCCGGGTCGCTGTCGTGGACGGAACGGCCGCCGCTGAGGTCCACCAGCCGGGTGCGGGGCAGCAGGCCGGGCGCGCGGCTGGTCTCGCCCGCCCGGAACGGGCCGAACCCAATCCCAACCCGACGACATCGCCGTCGGCTACGTCGAAGACCTCTGACCAAGCTCGAACGCCTCGGGTGTAGTGGCGGCAGCAGCCTGATCGATGAGACGACGATGGTCGGTCTCCGCGGCGGCGCCTATGGCCCCAACGTGTCCTTGAGTGCCTCCACAAGGCTCGCGACAAGGAAGCTGACGAGCAGGCCGGCAGCAATCGATGCCATCACCAGCGCGGTCTTCTTCCACCGCTGGTGGTCGTGGGTCGCCTCCGATCTGGCCATCAGGACATCTGACAGTTTCTTGGCCCCCAGAAAGACGAGGACGAATACTGCCACAGCCAGCCATGTACCCCAATCCATGCTCTCCCCCTTTTAGCGCCTCATCGAGGGCTATTTATGTCTCACCAGGCGCGTCAGTGTTCGGATGCGGCCTCGCCGGTGCCGCCGAGGCCCGCCTCCCGGGCGCGGAGCGCAGCCTGGGTGCGGTCACCGACCCGCAGCTTGGCGAAGATGTTGGAGACGTGGTTGCGTACGGTCTTGTCGCTGACGAACAGCCGCCGCGCGATCTCGGTGTTCGACAGCCCTCGTGCCACCAGCTCAAGCACCTCTACCTCCCGGTCCGTCAGCTCCGGGAAGGGGCGCGGCGCGGCGGCGGCGTGGAAGTGCGCCAGCGCCCGCCCCGCGATCTGGCGTCCGAACACCACGTCGCCCGCCACCACGGCCCGGATCGCCCGCACGATCTGGTCCCGGTCCGCCCCCTTGACCAGGTAGCCGCGTGCGCCCGCCCGCATCGCGGCGAACAGCGAATCGTCGTCGTCATACATGGTCAGCACCAGTACCGCCACGTCGGGCGCGGCCGCGGTCAACTCGCGGGTGGCCTGCACGCCGTGCAGGCCGGGCATGTGCAGGTCCATGAGGACGACCTCGGCGCTGGTCTCGATCGCGTCGGATACCACGGTGCGGCCGTCGGCGCTCTCGCCGACGATGGCGATGTCGTCGAGGTCGGCCAGCCCGGCACGCAGGCCGTACCGGAACATGGGGTGGTCGTCGGCGATCAGCACACGGATCGTCATGGAAGCCTCGCGGGGGAACATGCGGGCCCCGCTGCGGGCCTCGTCAGGAGCAGAGCCGCCGAGACCAGGGTGCCGCCGCCGGGCGCATCGCTGATCAAGCACTCGCCGCCGAGCTCGGCGGCCCGCTCGCGCATGGATGCCAGGCCGAGGCCGCGGGCCACCACCAGGTCGGGCGGGATGCCGGTGCCGTCGTCGCGCACGGACAGGTGCAGCGCCGCGCCAGTAGCGCTGACACGCACTGTGCAGCGGGTGGCCCTGGCGTGGCGGGTGGCATTGGTCAGTGCTTCCAGCGCGATCCGGCAGGCGGCCACCTCGACGTCCGGCGGCAGCGGCGGCAGCTCTCCGATCTCCAGTACCGCCTGCAGCAGCCCGCGCGCCGAGATCATCTCGCAGTGCCGCCGCAGCGCCTCGACCAGGCCGCACTGTTCCAGAAGGGTCGGCCGCAGGTCGGACACGAGTCGCTTGACGTTCTCCAGCCCGTCCTTCACCTCGCGCTCCAGCCGGGTCAGCAACTCGGCCGCCTGCTCGGAGGAGGCCGAACGGCGGGCGGCATCCAGCCCGAGCGCCACGCCGGCCAGCGCCGGGCCGAGCCCGTCGTGCAGGTCGCGGCTGATGCGGTGGCGCTCCTCCTCGCGGGCGATGAGCAGGTTGTCGCGCGAGCGGCGCAGCTCGTGGGTGAGCCGCACGGCGTGCGCGGCGGTGCCGGCGCGCTGGGCGAAGTCGAGCAGGAGCCGCTCGTCGCCGGGATCGACGACCGGCTGGCCGAGGGTGAGCACGCCCACGTCCTCGCCCGCGTGCCGCAGCGGCACGTCCACGGCCGCGGCTCCCGCAGTGCCGAAGGCGGCCGCGGGCGCGGACTCGCCGACCAGGCGGACGGCGACGTACGGCTGGCGCAGCGCGCCCGCGACGGTGCGGACGATGATGGGCAGCACCTCCTCGGGCGCGATGGCGGCCGACAGCCGCTGGCCCAGATCCGTGAGCGCCTGGTACGGATCGCGCCGCGCCCCGTACAGCAGCCGGTCCACGACCTGCTGCACGGCGGTGCGGGCGGGCGACAGTCCCAGCGCGATCACCACGGCCGCGAGCACAGCGCCCACGCCGGGCCCGCCGAGCGCCGCCGAGGCCAGCCCGACCCCCAGCCCGAACACCCCCGCCACCAGCAACGTCAGCGCCGTGTAAACGAGCGTGCGGTTGAGCAGCCGGTCCCCGTCGAACAGCCGGTGCCGCACCATGGCCACCCCCAGCCCGATAGGGAAGAAGACCGCCGACAGCAGGTTGGGCAGCGTGCCGCCGGGCAGCAGCGCCGCAACGATCGCCAAGGCCACCGACGGGAAGAACCAGGCGAGCCGGCGCCGCTGCACGCCCGTGGCCCGTAACGTCCGCACCACCAGCAGCACCCCGCCGGCCAGCCCGCAGACGACCGTGGCGTAGAAGAACGCCAGGGTGACGCCCTCGCCGATCTGCTCCCAGCCGCCGCCGGGGGCGAGCGGGTTGACCGCGCGTGGCCCTATGCCGGCCATCGGCCCTTGCAGCGTGAACGCCGTCAGTGTCGCGATCGCGCAGCACAAGCCCGATGCCCACGCCAGGGGGCGCCACACCGGACGCCCGTCGGGATACAGCACAGTCACCAGCCCGGCGAACATCAAAAACCCGGGCATCCACGCGTACGCCCCCACCCACGCAGCCACCCCGTCGAGCGGCGAGCCAGGCTCGGCCACGTGATAGGACCAGCCGATCGATGCCAGCGCCTCCGACTGGCCACAGCCGACGAACACCCAGCCCAGGGCGTTGCCCGGCGTCCGCCGCACGACGAACGCGCCGACAGCCCCAGTGGACAGCCCGGCCAGCATCGCGGTCAGGCCGTTGCCGTCGACCAGCTCCGCCAGCGGCAGCCCGCTGCGCCAGAACAGCAGCCCGGACAAGGCCGTCTCCACCGCCACCGCCACGGCGAGCCAGGTGGCGATCGCCCGGGAGACGGCCCCGCTCATGTCGTGACCGGGCGGCGCAGCACCGACGCCGCCATCCAGGCCAGCACCGCGCCGGTGCCCAGCACATATGGCAACGGCGGCCCCAGGAACTCGGCGGCCTGAAGCACCACCAGCAGGGCGCAGGCCACCCGCGGCACGGCCCGCGACCGCCACAGCGCGATCATCATGAGCAGCAGCCCGAGAGACGCGCCGCCCATGAACAGGACCTCGAACACAACCATCGGCAGCCCCGATCCCGAACCGAGCACGTCGGAATAGGCCAAGGGGTCGATTCTATCGCTCTGCGCGATCAGGTACCCGGCCAGCTCGACGCCCTCCACGATGCCCTGCCCGGCCGCCGCGCCCGTGAGCAGCGCCGCCCCGCTCCACGCCAGCCGCGGCGCGCCCGGGCGGGCCAGCAGCAGCCACACCAGCATGGTCCCGATCAGGAGCGGGATGGACAGGATGTCGAAGGTGAGGGCCAGCCCCGCGCGAGTGGGATGGGCGGCGGCCCAGTGCGGCGACTCGGGCTGGCTCCACGCTGGGCCGATGATCGCCGCTGCGGCCCAGCACAGGCCGGTTCCCAGCAGGACCGCCGCCGCGCCGGCCCGCCCCGCACCCGTCCAGCCAATGGCTGTGCTCATGGGGTGACCTCGCATCGGTCGAACGCTCATCAGTCGAACTCGGTGAGCTTGCCGTCCACGATGCGGCACTGCCACTCGCCGCTGTAGACCTGACCGGTGAACAGGCCGCTGCCACCGACTTCGGTGATGTCGGCCAGGGTGGTGCCGTTGATGATGAGCCGAAGCTGCGCCCGCCAGGCCCAGGCGCCGTCGTTGGTGACCACGAGCCGGAAGTTGTAGTCGCCGTCAGGCAGATCGCGCTGGAAGCGCCGGGTCTCACCGAGCGTCGTGCTGACGACCTGGCGCCCGTTGATGTACAGGTGGGCGTTGTCGTCGCAGGGGCCGAGGTCGACGAGCAGTTCCGCTGCCGCCATGATTGTCTCCTCTGGAACGGTTTCCGGTTGGACAGCCAGAGGTTCGGCCCGGAGGCGTCCTGGGCGCATGGTGCACGCGTCCCGATCATGCCGGGAACAGGTGCCTGGCATGCGTCCGAGAGGAAGCGCTTGGGCCGCGACGCCGCCGTGTTCACCGCCCACGTCCTGGTCGAGATGCGCGAGGAGATGCAGCGGGACATGCGCGCGTTCAACGACGCGATGGACGGTGACGGTCTGCCCTGGCTGGGGATCGCACCCCACGGCCGCCATGGCGCGGACAAGCCTCCATGCACCGGGACCGTTTGGCGGTCTTTATCCGCTTTTTACTATTGGGAGACTTGGTGGGTCACTCCCCCCTCCCCGTTCGTCTGTCTGCTGCCATATCAAGGCGCAGACTTCGGCGGGTCACCGTCACCGGCTTGGTGGCGGCCCTCACGCTATCCGCGGCACCCACGGCGGAAGCGACAGCGGCAAGCAACCTCATGGCCTTGCGCCAGGCTCCGACTCAGCCAAAACAGGAGGTCGTCACCGAGCGCCCCGACATGGTGTCGGCAGGGCTCTCGGCGCGGCTGCAGAACTCGCGTGTGGAGATCACCTCGGAACGTACCGAGGAGTCCACAACGTGGGCGAACCCTGATGGGACCATCACCACAGAGATCAACTCAGGCCCTATCCGCGTGCGGCGCGGCGAGGGTTGGACGCGCGTCGACACCACTCTGGTCCAGGCCGGCAACCGGCTGGTGCCCAAGGCCGCCGACGCCGACATCGACTTCAGCGCCGACGGCTCTGGGGCCTTCGCCTCTATCGCCGACGACACCCACGGTGAAGGCCAACGGCAAGCGCAAACGTAAGGAGCGCCGCTTCGGGCTGAAGTGGGCCGGCCAGCTCGGCAAGCCTGAGGTCTTCGGCAGCACCATGACGTGGCGCAACGTCGCCCCTGGCGCGGACCTCATCGTGCAGGCACAGGCCCGTGGCTTCGTGCACTTCGTGGTCCTGCGTGAGCGGCCTTCCGGCCCGATGGAGATTAAGCTGCCGATCGAGCTGTCGGGCATGAAGTTCGCCAAGCGCGCCGACCGAGGCCTGCAGCTGTCCGACGACTCCTCAAACAAGGTGATCGCCGCCGCGCCCGCTCCCCAGATGTGGGACGCCGCCGCCGAGCAGTCCCCTGATGCGGGCAAGCGCGCCGAGGTCGCCTCCGAGATCGTCAACGGCTCCGATGGCCCCGTGTTCATGCTTAAGCCCGACGCCGCGTTCCTGGCCGACCCCAACGTGCAGTTCCCAGTCACGGTCGATCCGTGGATGCAGCTCACCCTGCAGACCGACACGTTCGTGTCCACCGACTACCCCAACTCGCAGACCGGCGCGACCTGGCTGCACGCCGGCAAGTTCGGCTCCGGCGCCAAGACCGCCCGCACCTACCTGCAGTTCGGCCTCAACGGCATGAACCGCAAGCACATCCTCAACGCCGACCTGGTCCTGTCGAACTACAAGGCCAACGCCTGCGGCACCGCAGCGGGCGCCGGTATCCAGGCTCGCCGGGTGACCTCAGCATGGACCTCCTCCACGCTGAACCTGAGCGCGCAGCCGTCCACCAGCGCAACCAACGCCGTCCCCTGGAACACCTGGTTCGGAGTGAGGATCTCAGCCGCGGAGAACGTCGCCGTCACCTGGCCGCCATCGGGTTCGGCGACCTTCGCGGAAAGCGTGACGGGATCCGACACATCGGCGGCCCCCAACGCCGGGGTCAGCTCGGCCGGGACGTCCGGGATGCCTGCGGATTCGAACACGATCTCCCGGGTCGCGGTGTTGCCGAGCCCGAGGGTTCAGTACTGCAATTGCATGCGGAGTGACGGTGCCGACGAGGGCGCCTCCCGCCCATTGTGGCCGTCGTCGTTCGGTGTCGGCCGCACCTTCGACTGATCGAGCACCACGCAGAAGCTGATCTACCGTACGGAGCTGATCCGCCGCTACGGCCCCTGGAAGGGGCCTGGACGACGTCGAGTTGGCGATGCTGGAGTACCTCGACTGGTTCGACCACCGCCGCCTGCACACTCAGTTCGGTCGCGGCCGGGCGACCTGACGACGCAGGACGGCGAT
>NZ_JBYITD010000065.1:0-26976 GCF_057708945.1 Nonomuraea sp. bgisy101 | reverse complement strand
GCAACGGACGAAGGCGGCGGGCAGAGGAGGCCCTGGGCTATGAGATCGAGCACGAAGGCGACGGGCCGCATCTGTGGCCACCGCCGGGAGCGCCATCAGGCACGCTGACCGTATGGCTCCAGCCCACGACTGAGCCCAAGCACGGCAAGAACCGCAACCATCCCGACCTTCACGTTCCCGACGAGGGCGACGTGGAGGCCGAAGTGTGCTCAAAGATCGATACATGTGGCCGGAGCGCTAGCCCTTCATGGCGGGTAGCACACGGGAGGCGTAGAAGTCGAAGAAGGCCTCCTGCTCGGGGCCGATCTGGCGCGAACGAGAACGCCATCCTCGCCATAGAGGTTGAGCGTGTCGATGACGATCGACGAGCCGCACCGCTTTCCCGTTTCATGTCCGCGCAGGGGGGCAGCGGGCGGGCGACGAAGGGAGACGGATATGCCAACCGCGCGGGAGATCATGACCTCCGACGTCGAGTGCGTGAACGCCGACGAATCGGTGCTCGAGGCGGCGGAGAAGATGGCGAGGCTGGATGTGGGCTCACTGCCCATCTGCGGCACAGACGACCGGCTCAAGGGCATGCTCACCGACCGGGACATCGTGGTGAAGGTGCTGGCCCAGGGCAAGGACGCGAAGGCGTGCCTGGCCGGTGAGCTGGCTCAGGGGGAGGCCGTCACGATCGGCGCAGACGACGACGCCAGAGAGATCCTGCGCACCATGGCGCAGTACAAGGTGCGCCGGCTGCCCGTCATCGACGGACATCGGCTCGTCGGCATCGTCGCACTCGCCGAGGTGGCCAGGGCGCTGCCCGACGCCACTGTCGGCGACCTGCTCGACGCACTCACCACCGACTGAGCCCTGGGGTGCGGAGGTAACCAAACCGGGATGCTAGGTGACGTCGAGGGCGGCCAGAGCGTCGGCGACGGTGGCGTGCACGGGTATGTGGGCGTCGATGCCGGTGATGTGGAGCATCCGGGCGGGGGCCGGTTGGAGGGCCGCCAGGTGCACGGTGCCGCCGTGCTCGCGGGTGAAGGTGTGGGCGGTGAGCAGCACGCTCAGACCGGCGCTGTCCAGGAACGGCATACCGCTCAGGTCGAGGACAAGGTGATCGCCCGGCTGGCGTCGTGTCTGCTCGATGTAGGAGGCCAGATCGGTGCTGGTGGTGGCGTCGACGTCTCCTGCCACAGTGATCATCGTGGTCCCGGACGGGTAGTGGCAGGTCAGGCGTAGCGACATGTGATCACGATAGCCGGACGGTCATGTCCGCACAGGTCTGTGTTTCGCGGTCAGCCGGGAGCATGAGTCTCACCCCGCCGGGGTTGGGCAGCCATGCGGAGCCGTACGGCTGAAGGCGCACGTCAGCTCAGGGCCTTCTCCAACTCCGCCTTGCTCATATGCGAACGGCCCTTGATGTTGCGGCGCTTGGCCTCGGCGTACAACTGCTCTTTGGTGCGGCCACCGGCGCCGGAACGCGAACGCAGGCCACCACGCCGGCTCGCGGACATGTCGTCGGTCGAGGTTCGGCTGGCGGTGCGTGACTCGCCCGCACGCGCGCGTTCCTTGTTCACTGTTCGAGCCGCGATCTCCTTGGCCCGCTTCTCGCTCTCTCCACGCTTGCTCGCGCTTTCCTTGATGTGCTCGTACTGGCGCTCTCGTTTGGCACTCGATCCTCGCGGCATCTCGATTCACCTCTTCGACGTCTGCCGTGGAGCTTCCCGTTCTGCCCCTACCCCTGTGTGACGTTCGAATCCGTCGGACGGCGAACTGCATCGGGGGCCATCGGCCTCGGGAGGTGTGACGCCGGCGCAGGCCGCCTTGACGGCTTCGTCATATACGGGATGGCGGAGGCAGGTGGCCGGGGCGAAATGGCCGGTCAGGGTGATTGAGGCAGCTTGGCCGTGCCCGGCCTGACGGACGGGGCGGAAGGTGGCGGCACGACCGGCCCGATGTCCCCGTCCGGCGCCTCGTCCAAGTCGACGATCACAGGTGCGTGGTCACTCGGGCCTGTGCCCTTGCGCGCGTGCCTGTCGATCCAGGCGGCCCGCACCCGGCCCGCCACCGGAGCCGACGCCAGCGCCAGGTCGATCCGCATGCCCAGGTCCTTGTGGAACATCCCGGCCCGGTAGTCCCAATAGGTGAACACCCGCTCGCCCGGCCAGCGGTCCCGCACGACGTCCCGCAGGCCCAGGGCCTGGAGCTCGGCCAGTGCCGCCCGCTCCGGCGGTGTGACATGAGTCTGACCGGCGTAGGCGAGGGGATCGAACACGTCCGCGTCGGTCGGCGCGATGTTCAGGTCACCGCACACGATCACGGCCTCAGGACCGGCGCCGACCACGTCGCGCAGCGCCGCCAGCCATGTCAACTTGTAGCGGTAGTGGTCGGAGTCCGGGATCCGGCCGTTCGGCACGTACACCGAGTGCACACGGATCCCACCGCAGGTCGCGGCGATCGCCCGCGCCTCCGGATGCGGAAACCCCGGCCCGTTGGCGATGCCGGTCACCACGTCGTCGAGCCCTGCCCTGGAAAGGATCGCGACCCCGTTCCACCGCGCCTCGCCGTACACCGCGACCTCGTAGCCGCGGGCGTCGAGCGACTCGCCTAGCAGTTCGGTGAAGGCGCCGTCTGCCAGCTTGGTCTCCTGCAGGCAGACGACGTCGGGCTGCCGCTGGTCCAGCCATGGCAACAACCGTGGCATCCGCTGCTTGACCGAGTTGACGTTCCAACTGGCTATCCGCACCCTGCCCACGATAGCCGCGCCCGGTGCCCGCGCCGGAGCCTACGGGTCAGCGCGGGTCACGGCGCAAGGGATGGTCAGGCGGGACCTGCACCAGGACGATGCGATGGCCGTCGGGATCGGCGATCCACAACTCGATGAGACCCCACGGCTCCAGGCGGGCCTCGCGCAGCACCGTGACGCCTGCCCCGCGAAGGCGTTCCTCCTCGCTCGCCACGTCGCGCACCTGCAGCCAGAGGGACAGCTCCGAGCCGGCCCCGCCGTCGGAGTGCCCGGAGAGCTCCAGGAATCCCTGCCCCAGGAAGAAGACCGTTCCGAGTTGACCGGCAGGGCCGAACTCGCGATAGACCGCCAAGCCGAGCGTCTCGGCGTAGAAGCGCCGGCTGCGTGCGAGCTCGCGCGGACGCAGCAGCACTCGACTGCTCAACACCTCCATGCCGCCCCTGTTCCCCCGCACGGCGGCGAGGACACACCGTTCCGACAACCGGGCCACCGCGGCGGGCGCTCCTGAAGCCTGCGGGGTTCGCTTACCTGCTGTCGGACGCGCGTCTGCCCGCGAGCCGATCGTGGCGGTCCGCCAGGCCTTCGGAACCGGGGCCGAGCAGGTCGAGGCGCCGAGGTGCCGGAGCGGTTCAGGTCGCGCCTTCTCGTAGTTCCTTGGTGGCCGATCGGTAGGCCTCGCCGACTCGGGTGAACAGCCCCAACAGCATCGGCACCTGTTCCGGCGCGTAGTGCGCGCTGATCGCGTCCAAGTGCCGCCTGGACGCCTCGCAGGCGGCGTAGTAGTCGTCCATGCCGCCTTCGAGCAGCTCCACGGTGACCGTGCGCCGATCACGCTCGCCGCGCACCCGCCGCACGTAGCCCGCCTTCTCCAGCCTGTCGATCAGCCGGGTTGTCGAGGCGGACGGCAGGCCGAGCTCCTCGGAGATCGCCCCTACGGCGAGCGGTCCACGCATCTCCAGCAGGATGGCGGCGGCGACGTCGACCGGTTGCAGGCCGAGCCGGTCGGCGACCGCCTCGTTGTGGAGAAGAACCGCGATCAGGAACTCGCGCAGGCTGCCGGCCGCCGGTCACCGGGTGCGGGTTTTCGAGCAGGCTCCGGCCCTGCGCACGGGTGGCGCGGCGGTGACCATCTTCAGCAACGGCAACGCCGTACTGAACGATCTCGGCGTCAGCCTGGACGGCGTCGGCGGGCGCGTCGACAGGATCGACGCGCTGACCTCCGACGGCCGGCTGCGCACCAGCATGGTGGTGGTTCGACGTGCGCTGGTCACCGACCGAGCCGCCGCCCGCGGCACCGCTGACCGAGCTGAGGCGCCGGTTCGGGCACTGGGCGTCGCCCGTCCCCGAGGTGCTCGCCGGCGGGTCCGAGGACGACCTCGGCTTCTTCGGGCACCACTGGAACAAGGTCCGCCAGGTGTGGGGGGAGGGCCGCATCACCCTGGTCGGCGACGCCGCCCACACCATGCCACCCACCTTGGGGCAGGGCGCCAACCAGACCCTCGAGGACGTGTGGGTGCTCGGGCGCGAGCTCGCCAAGGGCGGCGACGATCCGGCGGTACGGCTGCGCGCCTACGAGAAGGCCCGCTACCCGCACATATCCCTGGTTTCCCGACTGGCCAGGCGCAGCCCCGCCAACTGGCGCATCCCGCCGCTGATCGGCCGCCTGTTCCCCGAGACATCCCAGACCGCGATGCTCGCCCGCTTCAGCAACCGCCTGAACGCGCCTGCTGCGCAAGCCCTCTAGCCAGTCCGTCTGAGCCGCCGAGGTCCCCCGACGAGAGGTCCGTTCTCCGCGTCGGTGTCGAGGCGCCGGCCAGGCGAGGGTGGAGGATGGCGCGCCGGAGGACGGCGGTGAGGATCACGTCATGCTGCGGCGGCCCGGCCCGCCGGACTACCCGGCTCGCCGATCGTCAAGTCCCGCGTTCTTCCACGCGCTGGCGCAGCACGCCGACCCTCTCGATCGCGATGGTCACCTCGTCGCCCGGCGCCAGCGTGAAATCCAGCGGGGGCACGATGCCGGTGCCGGTGGACAGGATCACCCCGTCCGGGAAGCTCTGCTCGCGGAACAGCCAGCCCAGAAGCTCCTCAGGGGTACGGCGGAGCCGCGCGGTGCTCGTCTCGCCGGTGAAGACGGCCGGCCCGCCGCGGTGGATCTCCATGGTGATACGCATCTCCGGCGGAAACTCCCACCAAGGCAGGACCTTCCTGGCCAGCCCGCAGGCGCCGTCGTAGATCTTCGCCTGGGGGAGGTAGAGCGGGTTGTCGCCCTCGATTGTGCGGGCGGTCATGTCGTCGCAGATGGTCACGCCGACGGGCTCGCCGAAACAGTTGGCCACGACGGCCAGCTCCGGCTCCGGCACCGACGCGGCCGCATCCGCCCGGATCATGATCGGCTGCCCCTCCGTGACGACCCGCCACGCCGCCGCCTTGAAGAACAGCTCGGGCCGGTCAGCCGCGTAGACCCGGTCGTAAACCGTGGAGAGCGCCCCGGTGTGGGTGCTCTCCTCGACTCGGGCGTCAAGGGAGCGTTCGTAGGTGACCCCGGCCGCCCAGACCTCCATCCGGCCGTCGATCGGGGCCTGGAGGGTGACCTCGGCCTCGGGGAACCAACGGGACGACGGCTCCTCCATGGCCTGTCTGATCGCGGCACGGCGGTGCCGGAGCAGTTCGGACATGGATTCCCAGGGCAGGTGCCTGGCCCGGCCGTCGTGCAGGACGCCGACGCCGAAGTCGAACCTGGCGAAGTGCATGCTCACTCCCTCTCCTGCCACGGTGTGGCCACCCGGCCGGTGGTGCCTGTCTCGACTGCGCCGAGGGCACCGGCGGTCGGTTCCGCCGCCGTTCGCAGGCCGTCGAGCGTCAGCATGAGCAGCCGCTCGGCCCGGACGGGGTCGGCGGCCGCCTGCGCGATGCCCGCGGTCAACTCGACCAGGTCGGCGAAGTCGAGGTCCGCCCGCACGGACCCCTCCCGCTGAGCCGGGCCGAGCAGCCGATCGGCGACGTCGCGCAGGGTCGCTGAGCAGTCCGCCTCGGCTGAGGAGGTGGTCAGCATCATTCGTGCGCCCAACCCGTGGTCGGTCATGGCGTGCGCGATCAGCAGGCGCAGCCAGGCGATCAGCGCCTCGCCGGGCGGCAGTGCCTCGGCCATCTCCTCCGCCCGCGTGCACAGCCTGGCCAGCCGTCCCTCGAACACCGCCGCCAGCAGCGCGTCGCGAGTGGGGAAGTGCCGGTAGAGCGTGCCGGGCCCCACCCCGGCCCGTCGTGCGATCTCGTTCAGGGACGCGTTGGGCCCCTCTTCGGCGATCACGTCCATGGCCGCAGCCAGCAGCAGGTCGCGATTGCGTCGCGCGTCGGCGCGTATGGACCGTGTCTGCACACGCACTCCTCGAGGTTGAAGCGGAGAGGCTCTCCGAATTATAGTCCCCACTATCCGGAGACCCTCTCCGGAAAGTGGACGGGAGAACCATGACCAGCACGCACAAGGGCGGCGGCCCGCGCCTCGGCAGGGTCGGAATCTGGACCTTCGCCTTCGACGGGCGGCCCGCGGGCGAGGTGCGCGACGCGGCGGCCGAGATCGAGGAGCTCGGCTACGGCACCGTGTGGTTCGGCGAGGGGCTGGGACGCGACACGGTGAGCCAGGCATGGCTGCTGCTGTCGGCCACCCGGCGGATCACGGTGGCCGCCGGCATCGCGAACATCGCGCTGCGCGACCCGATCTCCATGGCCGCCGCCGAGCGTTCGCTCAGCGAGGCCCACCCCGGTCGATACCTTCTGGGCCTCGGCGGGCACCGGGTCAGCGACGCGCCGATCCAGGTGGACGGGTACGCGGTTCCCGGTCGCGGCAAGGCGGTGGCCACGATGACCGCCTACCTCGACGCGATGGATGCCGTTCCGCTGGACTCGCCCCCGCCGCGCCCGCCGTACAGGATGCTGGCCGCGCTCGGGCCGCAGATGCTCGCCCTGGCGGGCCGGCGCACGCTGGGCGCGCACTCCTACTTCGTGCCCGTCGAGCACACCGCGCTGGCCAGGGAGATCATGGGGCCTGACGCGCTGCTCGCGGTGGAACAGGTCGTGGTGCTGGACCACGATCTGGATCGAGCACGCGAGGTGGCCGGTGAGCACGTGTCCTCCTACCGCGGCGCCGCCCCGCACCAGATCGCCAGTCTGCGACGGCTCGGCTTCGGTGAGGACGAGATCGCGCACGGCAGCGAGCGGCTGGTCGACGCGATCGTCGCGTACGGCGGCGCGGAGGCGATCGAGAAGCGGGTCCGTGCCCACGTCGACGCGGGCGCGGACCATGTGTGCCTGCAGGTACTCACCGAACGCCCCGGCGCGCTCCCGCTCGCGCAGTGGCGCGAGCTGTCCGCCCTGACAGCTCTGTGAGACACCCGGCGGCCGCACGCTGAGCGGGACCGGTAGAACACACCGATGCCGTGCTGGACCATGTGGAGGTCGCAGGCCGTAACCAGCCGGATAGAACGGTCTGGGACATGCCGGACCTGTCGGTGTGGTGGTCGAGCCGCACGAGGGCGCTCGACCGCTGGCGGCGGTACCGCAGGCTGGTCAGGGAACCCTGTCGTACTCGACGGGGAGGTGGCGCGGGCCGCGCAGCGTCGAGCTCGGGCGGTAGGGCGGCGGGCCGACCAGCCGCGGGCCGACCAGCCGTTTCGCGATGCGTCGGTCGTGCGGCAGCGCGACGATCTCGTCGTAGGTGCTGACGACGATGCCGGCCGATGGGGCTACTCGGGGAGGACGGCGTCGCGGGGCCCGCCGTAGAAGGGATTCTTGTCGAGGCGCTGCTCGGTGACGAGCAGGCGGATCACCCCCTTGTCGTTGTCCTCCGCCTCCCAGACGATCCAGCCGTCACCGACCGGCTCCTTCTGGGTGCGTTCCACCCCAAACCCACCCGGGTTGCCCGGGGGGACGGAGATGACCGCGAAGAGGACCTTCTTGTTCCGCTTCCTGAGCTCGGGTAGCACCTCGCCGACGGTCTTCTCGTCCACGCGCAGCCCCTCCAGCGACCGTCCCTTGACGGTGGCGATCCGGAACTCCGGCTTGTACTCCCTCGGCGGGGGAGCGGGGACGGGCTGGCACGGCGCGATCGGGCCCTCCATGAGGTAGGTGGAGGTGGAGCTGTTCCCGCCGTTCGCGTCGGCGCTGATGGTCCAGACGAAGGTCTGGCCGGGCTTGAACAGCGAGGTGTCGATCCGCATCTGCCAGCCCTCCCTCTCTCCAGGGATGTTCTCCGGCACGCTGTACAGGCCGGACGGGATGTCCTCGACGTGCGTGCCCCGGGGTTCGCCGCACATCTGCCCGGAGGGGACGTAGTCCACGATGGCGGGCACGTTGAGGTCCTTGAGCCGTCTCTCCAGCCCCTCGGCGTCGCGGAAGTCACGCACCTGGATGATGACCTTGCCGTCGGCGGCCCTGGTCACGGCGTAGGAGCTGGACAGGCCGGAGCCGTCCGACAGCAGCCCGGAACCCACCACCGCGCCGGCGGCGAGCACGACCGAGGCCGCCAGCCCGAGGGCCAGCCGCCCGGGCGTGTACCCGCGCCTCCACCGCGGGGCGTCGAGCTTCTCCGGGGTGGCGCCCGGCTGCTCCGCGGTGATGGCCGCGAGCAGCGCCCGCGCCCCTTGGCCGGCAGGGTCGCCACCCTCCCGGCCGGGCTCGACCCTGGCCATCGCTCTCATCGCCGCGATCTCGTCGATGTTCTTCACAGCGGCCTCTCCGCCGGGACCAGCCGGCTTTCTGATACGTGGTGGGCACCCGACTCGGCGAGTGCGCGGGACAGGCGCCTGCGGGCCCGGTGCAGCCTGATGCGTACGGCGTTGCGCGACAGCCCGAGCGTCTTCGCGATCTCCTCACGGCCCAGGCCTTCCCAGACGAGCAGGGACAGCAGCTCGCGGTCGTCGGCGGGCAGGCTCCTGAACGCGTCGCCGATGGCCGCGAGCTCGATCTTCCTTTCGGGGGAGTCGGCGTACAGGTCGGCCATCTCGGCGTCGAGCTCGGCGCTGCGCGCTCGCCGCCGGTTGTCGCCACGGAAGTGGTTGGCCATCACCTTGCGCGCCACGCCGTACAACCAGAGGGTGGCCGCCTCGCCTTCGGGCAGTTCGTCGATCCGGCGCCAGGCCACGGTGAAGGTCTCGGCGACCACGTCGGCGGCGTCCTGCGGCGATTCGCAACGGCGGGCGGCGTATGCCGTGATCTGGCCGTAGGACTGCGTGTAGACGGCCTCGAACCTGGCTCTTCGCTTGTCACTCACGGGCGGATCCCATGGCAAGCCTCCTCATCAGCTCTTGTGACGGACAAACCTGCCTATGTGCGTTGCGGGTCCATCATTTCGAGCCGATGCGAGAAGATTTCGCCGGCGTCCCTGGCGGACGCGGCCTGCGGCAGTTCGACCAGCGTGCCGTGGGCCTCGTCGAGCGGTGGCGCGCTGCCCGCATCGCCGGGATTCCGGCCGGGGCTCGCACACGCGTACAACGGGCGGCCGACGAAGGCCCTGCCACGCCGCCCGGTGATCGGTCAGACAGAAGCTGCGTGATCAAAGCGAGCGGCGGGACCCCGGTAGTCTTCGGCGCATGGAGCGCACCTCTTCCTTTGACATGGGGGGCTACGCCGGCTTCGAACAGGAGACATACGTCACGCGTACCTTGTCGAGCTGGGACGACTCGGGATGGCGATCACTGCTGGTGCAGCGGTTCCGGCACAACCCCGCGGCCGAGCACATGACGCTGCCGGCTTCGACGGATCATCACTTCTGGCTGATCACAGAGGGCGCGGGCTGGATGCAGACCAGCGGCTCCGACGGATGGTCCCGCACCGCCATCCGGCCCGGGCAGCTCGGCATGGCCGTCCCGGGCCAGCCGACGCACGTGCGCTATGCCACCACCGCGCCGATGGAGACCGTCCAGCTCCACCTGCCGTACGAAGTGGTCGACCGCGTCACGGCCCAGCTCGGCGTGCGGGCACGCATGGCCCGTCCCAGCGACGACCCCGTCCTGGTGTCGATGCTCCGGACGCTGGCGTCGGCGGCCGAGCGCCGCGTTGACCCGTTGTACGCCGAAGCCGCCGCGGAGTTCCTCGCCGTCCACCTGGTGGCCGGGGCCGGCGACGCGGTCACCGGTCCGGCCGCCCGGGAGGACGCGCGGGTCCGCAAGGCCGTCGCCGTCATGCGGGAACGGCTGGCCGAGCCGCTCAGCCTCGCGGCCATCGCCGGTGAGGTTCACCTGAGCACGTATCACTTCCTGCGTGTCTTCAAGGCGGCCACCGGCGAGACCCCGCGCCGTTACCTGACCCGACTACGAGTGGAGGAGGCCAAGCGCCTTCTTGATCGCGGCATGTCCGTCAGCGAAGTCGCCGTTCGCTGCGGTTTCAGCGGTCCCGCGCACCTGTCCACCGCGTTCCTGCGCCAGACGGGGCTGCGACCGTCGGCGTACCGGCTCAGATAGCGTCCGGGTCACTCGGGGCGCGTTCGGGTGGCCCCCGAAGCAGGGACGGCACCCTCCGCTGACGCGTGCCGGATCAGCGCAGCGTGCGGAACGCGTCCCGGAGTTCCCGGACTAGCAGGTCAGGCTGTTCCAGACCGGGGAAATGGCCGCCGCGGTCGGGTTCGTTCCAGGAGCGCAGGTCGGTGTAACGGCGCTGCGCCCAGCGGCGGGCGGTGGGCCAGGGGTCGGCGGGAAACACCGTGCACGCGGTCGGCACGCTCACCGGGTGGGCGTACTCGGCCTCAGCGGTGCGCGGCGCCCACCGCAGCGCCTCCCAGTACCAGCGCGAACTGGAGGCGCCGGTGGCGGTCATCCAGTACAGGCTGATGCCGTCGGCCTGCTGTCGCAGCCCGACCCCTCCGCCGGCCTCCGGGCGGGTGTCGGCGTAGGCCACGAACTTCTCGCCCAGCCAGGCGGCCAAACCCACAGGGGAGTCGACCAGCGCACTGCCGACAGTCTGCGGCCGCGTGCCCATCTGCAGCCCGAACCCGTAGCCGTCGGCCAGGTGCGCCTCACGCCGCTCGATCATCCTGCGTTCCGCCGATGACGCTGTCGCATGATCTTCCGGCAGTGGGGAGGCGATCGGCATGGTCAGATGCAGTCCGATCAGCCGGGAGGGGTGGCGGACCGCCAGTTCCGTACTCACGTAGGCGCCCCAGTCACCGCCGTGGGCGCCGAATCGCTCGTAGCCGAGCCGGCTCATCAGTTCGGCCCAGGCGCCCGCGGTCCGGCCGGGGTTCCAGCCAGGCTCGGAGGGGCGCTCGCTGAAGCCGAATCCCGGCAGTGACGGCACCACCAGGTGGAAGGCGTCCGCGGGGCTGCCGCCGTACGCGACGGGGTCGCTCAGCGGGCCCAGCACCTGCTCGAATTCCAGTGGGGAGCCGGGCCAGCCGTGGGTCAGCAGCAGCGGAAGGGCGGTCGGCTCCGGGGATCGTACGTGCCAGAACGCGATCCCCAGGCCGTCGATGCGCGCACGAAAGTGCGGAATCGCATTCCAGCGTTCCTCCAGCCCCCGCCAGTCGTGGTCGCGCCACGTGTCGAGCAGGGACTCCAGTCGATTCAGCTCCAGACCCTGGGAGGCGTCGGGCACGGTCTCGGCCTCGGGAAGCCGGGCGCGGTCCAGGCGTTCGGCGAGATCGACCAGGTCGGCCTCGGGAATGGCGATGGGGAAGGGCTCGATGTCAGACATCACTCGCTCCAGCCACATGGGAATGGCGCCGCCCGGGAAACAGGATCGGGACGGCGTGAAAGGGATACCGAGCCGACCCTAGAAGCGGCCGGGCTCGGTGCCGATGCCAGCGATTGCGGAGAATCGATGCTTTCTTGCCGTGCTCCGGCCGCACGCGGTGTGGAGTTGCACCGCGTGCGGCCGGGCATGTGCGCGTCGGGCTCGGGGGTTGTTCAAAGCCGGGTGGTCAAGGCGCTCGTGGCGCTGTGGAGCATCCTGGCGGGCCCTGGCGGCGGTGGATTTCTCGCTCACGAGGACAAGTCCACCTCGCCGCGCTTCGCGGCTCCCGCGATCAGACTTTCCAGCAGGGGTTCTGAGCGGGAAGGCTCGCTGTCGCCGCGAACGGACGGTCTCGCGCCGAGCTCACCGCCGGCTCCTGCTGTGAGATGACGGATGAGGGTCGGCGCGCACGTGCGCACGCATCCCTTGCAGGCCGAACAGGATGAGAAGCTCGACCACGCCGCCGTCGGCGCTGCCCAGCCAGTGCGGCAAGGACGTGTCGAACTCGGCTGCCTCACCGGGGGGCAACGTCAGGTCGCGCTCGCCGAGCACCAGCCGCAGGCGACCGTTGAGCACGTACACCCACTCGAAGCCTTCGTGAGTCTGCGGGGTCGGTGTGAGCGGTTCCGGCTGAGCGGGGATGATCATCTTGAACGCGTGCACCCCGCCCGGCCGCCGGGACAACGGAACGAAGATCATCCCGAACCGCCGGATCGGCTTCAGGTGTATCCGGGGGTCGCCGGTGCGCGGGGCGCCGACGAGATCGTCCAACGGAACGTCGTAGGTACGAGCCAGCGGCAGCAGCAACTCCAGGGTCGCCCGGCGCTGCCCGCTCTCCAGCCGGGACAGGGTGCTCTCCGACACGCCGGTCGTCGTCGCGAGGTCGGCGAGGGTGATGCCGCGGTCTCGACGCAGCGCGCGCAGTCGTGGTCCCACCGCGTCAAGCACGTCTTCGTCCGTTGTCCGATCCACGAGGCCATCTTGCCAGAACCGCAAGAATCCGTGCCAGATCGTGGCGGGTCTGGCGAAACTGAGCGCCTACCGACAGAAGGAGCCTCGATGAGCACCACCGATGCGGTCACGTTCTGGGACGGCGTCTATGCGGCCCGACCAGCGGCCACCGACCCTCGGCCGAACGACCGTCTCGCTGAGACGGTCACGGGCCTGCCGCCCGGCGACGCGTTGGACCTCGGATGCGGCGACGGCGGCGACGCGCTGTGGCTCGCCCGCCGGGGGTGGCACGTCACCGCCGTCGACATCTCGGCCGTGGCGGTCGAGCGGCTCGCCGGCCTTGCCCGCTCACACGGCCTGGGCGACCACGTCATCACCGTGCGGCACGACCTGCACGACTCTTTCCCGCTGGGCGGGTTCGACCTGATCTGCGCCCACTACCTGCACACCCCCCTCGACCTGGACAGGGCAACCGTCCTGCGCTCGGCCGCGCACGCACTGCGCCCGGGTGGGCGACTGCTGGTCGTCGACCACGGCTCGACCGCGCCGTGGTCGTGGAACCAGGATCCCGACGCCCGATACCCGAGCCCGCAGGAGGTCGCCGCGGGTCTCGATCTGGACGCGGCGACGTGGACGGTCGAGCGGAGTGACGCGCCCCGCCGGATCGCGACCGGACCGGGCGGGCGCACCGCCGAGGTCACCGACCACGTCCTGCTCATCCGCCGCACCGCCTGACATGGCTCCCAACGAAAGAGACCACTGTGCGCAGCACAACGCGCCGCAACCGCCGCGGCGACACTCCGCCGCCCCGGACCGGAAGCAGCGAGACCGAGATCCTGCGCGGCTTCCTCGACTACCTCCGGACCTCGATCGCCGCCAAGGTCGAGGGTGCCCCCGAACCGCAGGTCCGAACAGCCGCAGTGCCGTCGGGCACGAACCTGCTCGGCCTGCTCGACCACCTCACCTTCGTCGAACGCTCGATGTTCCTCGGGGACGACGTCACCGACTGGCAGGCGACGTTCCAGGCCGCACCTGAGGACAGCGTGTCCGCCGTCGTCGCCCGCTACCGAGAGACGGTCACGCTCGCGAACGCAGTGCTCGACGGGTGCACCGACCTCGGCGCACCGGTCCCTCGATCGCGGCCGGAACGCCCCGCTCCCAGCATCCGCTGGGCACTCACCCACATGATCGAGGAGACCGGCCGCCACGCCGGCCACGCGGACATCGTCCGCGAACTGATCGACGGCGCGACCGGGCGCTGATCCACCTTCTCAAGGACAGGAACACATGATCACCGCAACGCGGCCGTTGTCGCGCCGCTTCCTCCGATCCGCGCGCACGGTGGCGACCGTCGCACTCGCCCTCCTGCTCACGATCTTTACCGCGGCCTGCTCCACGCCGGCCGCCGAGGGCGCTCCCCCCTACGCCGTCGCCACCCAGGGCGATCCCCAGTTCAAGAACACCTTCCGGCACGAGTTCGCCGATGTGGACGGCGTCCGGATGCACTACGTGACCGGCGGCAGCGGCACGCCGGTAGTGCTGATACACGGCTGGCCACAGACCTGGTACGGCTGGTGGCCGATCATGCCGGCACTCGCCAAGAACCACACCGTCTTCGCTGTCGACCTTCCAGGACTGGGCGACAGCACGGGCTCGCCGACCGGCTACGACAAGGCCACTCTGGCGCGGTACGTGCACAAGCTGATCGCCGATCGGCTCGGGGTGCGTGACGCCCGCGTCGTCGGGCACGATTTCGGCGCCGCAGTGGCATTTCAGTACGCCAGCCAATTCCCCGACGACACCGCACGCCTCGGATACTTCGACCTGCCGCTACCGGGGCCCGCGATCGATGCGTCCACGTACCGTTCACTGAGCTGGCACATCGCCTTTCACTCCCAACGACGAGTCCCCGAGACGGTCGTAGGCGACGACGTCCGCGAGTACCTGGCGCTGTTCTACCCCCAGGTCTCGTTCGGTGGAACGGCGTTCGGTGGCACCTCGGATCGGTCCCCGTTCACCGACACCGAGATCAACGAGTACGCACGGACCTACAGCCGACCCAAGGTCCTGTCGGGCGGCTTCGAACTCTACCGAGCCCTCGACAAGGACGTCCGCGATGCCGTGGCAGCAGCACCGATACGTGTCCCTACCCTGCTCATGACCGCCCAAGGACAGCTCGACCCGGTCCGAGCCACAGTGGCCCCACGCATGACCAAGATCGTGCGGGCGGTGGACGTGCCGAAGGCAGGGCACTGGCTCGTCGAGGAGAACCCCCAGTTCGTCACCGCGGAGTTGCTGCGCTTCCTCGACGGATGACCCCGCCCCCAGCGCGGCGCGGGTACCGCACAGCACCCCGCGCCAGTGCGTCTCGGTGTGTCGTCACCGTGCGCCAGGTGAGGTCGGCATCCATTCCGTGCGGGCCCGCCGCTCGCGAGGCGCCGATCGGCCTCGCGGCCTGGGCTGTCCATCGCGACCTGGCATCCGTCGCGCTTGGCCGTGGTGCCTAGGACAGCGGTATGGGTCTCGGTGGCCTGTGCGGTCCGGATCGTGAGGGAGCACGGGTAGTCCGCCCGGTGCCGGGGCCGCGGCGGAAAGTCAGTACGCGACGCCGTAGCGAGTGGTGACGAACCGCTCCAGGAGCCATCGAGGCGCTTGCGACCCGGATGCCGGAAGCGCCGACGCTGGGGCAGCAGCCCTAAGACTTGGGGACGTAGACGAGCTTCGCCGCGAGAGCGTTCGGGTCAACGCTTTGCAAGGTGAACGTCCAACCGTCGATCCCCACGGACCTGCCCTTCTGTACCTGCTTCTTCTCCGTGCCCATTCCGAGCCAGACCGAGTCGGCGGCGAAGTCGCTGATGACCAGGGTGGACGCTTGCCGTTCAGCGGTCTCGCTGTCGTTGTCGGCCAGCGAGATGCTCTGCGTCGAGGCGCCGGACACCGTCACCGTGCAGAGGCCCTTGTGGCACTCCCTCACCCTGCTGTTGGACATGGGCACAGACTCGGGCTCGGGCTCGGGGTCGACGTCGTAGTCGGGGTCGGAGTCCGACTGGGAGCCGTACTGAGAGTTGGAGTGAGACGACAACTGGTGGGACGACTTCGAAGGGGGAGTGGACCCGGGCATGAACATGGACGTGGACATGGAAGCGATATCGGCACCACATGCGGTCAGGCCGCCCGCCATCGCGGTCGCAGTCATGATGGTGGCCCAGCGCAGTTGAAGACTCATGATCCATCCTGGTTGATGTCATCAGAACCCCACGGATGAGGCCCTTTCGTGGTGCGGTGGGCGCGTTGATCGCATCTCCACCGCTTGACTACGGAGAGTAATGATACCTGTGTGGATGGTGACACTCGAGGGAGGTGGCCGAGCGTAGGGGAGCCCTTGACGAACGCGGGGGTGAGGAGACGGCGGGCAGCCGTTCTCGATGAGAACGATCTTGCTACTCAGGTTCCCGGTAGCCATCAAGGAGTTGCCAACGGATATGCCGCTGATCTGCGATCTCGGGTCGAAGTGACGACAGGCCGGAGAGGTGTTCACGGCACCAGCCACGCCTGCGGCGTCTGATCGTCGTCGTTGTCCGGCTCGACCCTCGGCCCGGCCGTCGCCGCACTTCACCAGCCTGGCACCGCGTAGCACTTCACGAACGCGCTCGGCATCGCGCCTTGAAGCCGCGTTTGTCACGGTGGCGACCGCCTGACTCATGCCGAACGTCTGTCGCCCATCATGGCCTGCGGCAACGCCCTACTGCGGGCCTCGTGGCACGGACCCGAGCCGACGGCCGGAAGGACGGGGCGGCGGGGAGGGTCGCGGTGCCCCGGCCCTGCTCGCGGATGGCGTCGTCATGGGGGCGGGGCGGTGCTGGCGCGGACGACGAGTTCGTGCGGCAGCAGGGTGCGCTCGGGCGTGGGCTCCCCGGACAGCACCAGACGGCCCGCCGTCCGGCCGGCGAGCCGGCTGTACTGGCGGATCGTGGTGAGCCCTGCCTCCTCGGCGCCGGCGTCGGAGAAGCCGACCACCGACAGCTCCTCCGGTACCTTCACCCCGGCCTCGGCCGCCGCGTCGAGCACGCCGAGCGCCAGCACGTCGGTGTTGCACAGGATCGCCGTCGGCCGGGGTGAGCGCGCGAGCAGCGCCCGCCCGGCCTCGCGGCCGGAGTCGCGTTCGTTGGCCGCCACCTCGTAGACGGGCGTCCGCGCCCAGTCCAGCCCCTCGGCCTCGGCCGCGGCGCGGTAGCCGAGCACGCGGTTGCGCATGGCGCGGAAGACCGCGGTCTCCTGCCGGGCGGGGTCGGCCCAGCCGTGGCGGTCGTCGACGCCCAGGCCGACCACGGCCAACCCGAGGTGCCGGTGCCCGAGGTCCAGCACGTGCCGCACGGCGGCGCCGGCGGCGGCCTGCTCGTCGATGCCGAGGTGCGGTACGCCGTCCACGATCGGCTCGTCGACCAGGAGCGTGGGCAGGCGCCGGGCGAGGACGGCGTCGAGCGCCGCGTGCCCGTCGGGCAGGCAGAAGACGACGAAGGCGTCGACCACGGCGTTCCGTACGAGTTCGGGGCGTTCGACGCCGCGCGGCTGCTGCAGGAGCAGCAGCCCGACGGCCGCCTCCTCGGCGGCCACGGCCAGCCCCTGCAGGAAGCCGATGGCGTAGGGGTCGCCGAGGGCATAGGGCAGCGTCTCGGTGAAGATCAGCCCGAGCACCCCGGCCCGCCCGAGGCGCAGGGAGCGCGCGGTGGGGTGGGGGCCGGCGTAGCCGAGCTCGTCAGCGACGCGCAGGATGCGCTCGCGCAGTTCCGTGCTGAGCTGGTCGGGCCGGGAGAAGGCGTAGGAGACGGTGGCGCGGGAGACTCCGACGCGGTCCGCGATCGTCTGCAGGGTCACTCGCTCGGCCATGCCCACACCCTAGCGTCCGCCCTTCTTAATCAGTTAAGCTCTTAATGGATTAAGGAGGATTCATGGACGCCATGCACGTGCTCGCCCACCAGACCGCGATGGGATATTCCGACGGCCTGCGCTCCGGCCTTCCGGGCGCGCCACGGCGGCCCGGCGGCGACACCGAGCGCGTCAGGGCCCGCCTGGCCCGCGCCCTGCGCCGCGCCGCCGACCAGCTCGACCCCGCCCCCGCCATCGGCCCCGCCTGCTCCTGAGCCGGCCAGGAGCCGGCTGGACGGCTTGCGCCGGGTGGTCCGGGGAGAGCGGGACGAGTCAGGAATGCGCAGGCGGGCTACTTGACTCTGGGCAGGATCAGCTACGGAGGCATCTGCTGATCCTGCCCTGCGACGACCTCCATGAACGCATGGCTTGGAGTCGCGGGAACGCCTGAGCGTTCATGGCAACTGCCGGTCGGCCGCGCGTTCGCCGAACATCGTCACTGGCGTCAGCGGCTCAGGCGCCGCGAACGGCCACCCGGACGCAACCGCAGCGGAGGGCGCTGGGGTGAAAGCAGCTAGGGTGGCGCAGGGCACGCCGGCCGGCAGCTTTCGTTGATCGATTAATCTTTCGGCATGGTTGACGTACCTGAAGATCTCGCATTGCCCACTGCCCTGGCCGAGGTGGCCGAGGTCGGCTTCGAGTGGGAGTGGGACGAGGAGGCCGACGAGGCCCGCGGCTGTGACTTCGAGCCCTACGGTCAGTTCGAGGAGCCCGGCCGGACGGCGTGGTGGTTCCGCCTGTGGACCGGCAACCAAGAGGTCGACGGCAGCGAGTTCCGTTTCTTCGGCACGACCGGGGCGGGTGACTACACCGGCTTCTGGCTGGTACGGCCCGAGGCGGCGATCATCGACCAGCCCGTTGTCTACATCGGTTCAGAGGGTGAACACGGTCTGATCGCCCGGGATCTCGGCGACCTCCTCTGGCTGTTCGCCGCCGGCCTGGGCCCTGCCGAGGCCTTCAGAGACCCCGACTCCCCGACGCCGCCGAACGAGGCCTTCCACGCGATCGCCGAGCGACACGCACCCGGCCGCCGCCGTGCCCCCACCCAGATCGTGACTGCCGCACAAGCGGAGTTCCCGCATTTCTCGGATCTCATCGACGCGATGTGCCGCTGAGCACGACTCACTTGCCCGACGGTCATGTCCGCATCATTCAGATGATAGTAGCATTTGAATGATGGGAGAATCGTGCGCATGAGGAGAGTGAAGGGACCGCGATGGCAAGGCTGACCCGAGCGCAGCAGCAGGAACGCACCCGGGCGGCCGTGCTGGCCGCGGCGAGGGCGGAGTTCGCCGAGCGCGGATACGCCGACGCCAAGGTCGACCGGATCGCGGAGCGGGCCGAGCTGACCCGTGGCGCGGTGTACTCGAACTTCCCGAGCAAGCGCGCGCTCTACCTGGCGGTCCTGATCGAGTCGGTCGAGCACGCGGGCAAGGCCGAGGCGTCGTCCTCACCCGGTCCTGGCGAGGCCGTGGGCGCGTTCGCCCGCGCCTGGCTCGAGCGGCTGCCGCTGGCCGGCGACACGCCCGCAGGGGGGAGCCTGCAGTTGCGCTCGCTGGCCGGGGTGTTCGACGACGAACCTGGCCGTACCGCCCTGGCACAGGTCACCAGGCTGGAGGCGCTGCTGCTGGCTCTCGCGCTGGAGTCGCGCACGCCGTACCGCACGAGGCGGGTACGGCTGGCCGAGCTGGTCCTCACGCTGTTGAACGGCGCCGGGCACCTGGCCGACACGGCGCCCGGATTCGGCGACCCCTTCGACGTGGCACGCGCCTGCCAGCACCTGGCCGACCTCGACCTCGCCGACACGTGGGGCCCGCCGCACCTGCCGTACGTCACCCCCGCACGTCCTGTCCAGGACGCATGGGAGCCGCCAGCGGAGTTGCCGGATCAGATCACCGGTCGCCTCGTCGGATTCGACGCCGACGGTGTGATCGCGGTGCTCGGCACCAGCCGGCTGGAGGCGGCCGAGGAAGCCGTCCGCGCCGCCCGCCCGGGCGACCGGATCACCGTGGCCGTCGTGACGAGCGATCCAGCCGAGATCGGACGCCTTGTGCGGCTCAGGATCAGCGATCTCACCGGCTGCCTGCGACGCGTGTTCGCTCCCGACGCCTGGCCGGGCCTGCGCCTCGTCCTCGACGACCGCGCGGCCGTCGCCTCGGCCGTCGGCGTCCAGGACGCGGGCGACGCCACCGAGGCCGCGGTGCGCGTCCACGCGGGCACGGTCTCCGCGCGGGCCTCCGGACGAGGCGCCGCCCACGCCGCGGCGACGGCGGGGGACCCGACCGCCACGTGCTCCAGTGAGGCAGGGCGATGATCCGCGGCGGCGACGGCGAGGGAGGACGATGACCCGCGGCGGCGTCGTCGGGACGGCATCGCCCCGGACGCGTCACCACCGTTCAGAACCGCGGAATGCCCAGGGTGGCGAGCAGGTCCTCGTGGAGCTGGAACCACACGGCGTGGTACGACACGGTGCTGTCGGCCACCTCGTCCAACGCACCGGACCTGGCACGCGCGAGTGCTCCGGTGAGCCTGGTCCGGTACCGCCGGAAGCGGAGCATCGCCGCGGACAGGTCCGCGCAGGCGACCTCGGCACGCTGGTCGAAGTCGATGAACCGGTCCAGCACCCGCGAGTCGTAGGCGGGGTCGCTGTGGTCGTTCGGCGTCGCGACGCCGTCGACGGATCGCAGCTGCCAGGTCGTACAGAGATCGAGCAGCTCCGGATTGAGCACGAGAAAGCCGTCGTACGCGGCGGAAACAGTGGTCCGGGTGCCGGCCGCGTCCAGCTCGGCGGAGATCCGCTCGGCATCCGCGGCGCGTCCGGCCTCGGTGAGCCCCCATCCGCCGAAGTCGCCGGGAACACGCGTGACGAGGCCGGCCACGGCGAGATCGATCAGTTCGGACTCGGCGTCGGGCTCGGGGAGCCCTGTCGCCTCGGACACCCGGCCGAGGCCGGCGAACCCGATGCAGCGGAGGGCGTGCGGCACCAGCCGGTCGGCACTGGTCGAATGGGGCGCGTTCGGCACGTCGAGATGCTGCACCGGTGATCTGGATCCACCCGCTCTCGGCGGAGGTCGGGCGGCACCGTGTCGATGCCGGGCATGATGAGCACGATCCTCAACCTCGGTCTCACAGCGGAGAGCACCGCGGGACCGGCCGCTGAGACGGGAGACCCGCGGTTCGCCTTGGACACGCGCCTGCGGTTCCTGTCCGGCTTCGCCCGCGCTGTCTACGGCCTGGACCCGGACAGCCTGCCGGCCGTCACCGGCGGGGGCGCCGAGCGCCACGCGGGCACCGAGGAGACCCGCCTCGCCGACGCGATCGGCGGCGTTGAGGCCCTCATCCGCGAACGAGCAGGGGGACCGGTCCCCGACGACGCGATGCGGCAGCTGGAGCTGGCCGTCATGGCGGTGTTCTCGTCCTGGGACACGCCGCGCGCCACGACCTACCGCACCCTGCACGGCATCCCGAACGAGCACGGCACGGCCGTCACCGTGCAGGCCATGGTGTTCGGGAACCGCGACGGCCACAGCGGCACCGGTGTCGCGTTCAGCCGCGACCCCAACACCGGTGAGCGGGCCCCGTTCGGTGAGGTCCTGTTCGGCCGCCAAGGCGAGGACGTCGTCTCCGGGACGTCGATGACCCTGCCACTGCCCGAGCTGGCCGAACGGGAGCCGGCCGTGTGGGCCGGCTTGCTGGAGGCCATGCATCGCGTCGAGGAGCACAACCGCGACGCGTGCCACGTGGAGTTCAAGGGGCCGCCACCTCGGTCACGGGCTTCGAGGACCGCGACGTTCAGGCCGTGGTGGTGGAGGTCACGGGCGCAGGTGAGGCCTGCCAGTCCGGCGCCGACGACGATCGCGTCGGCGGAAGGGGGTGGGTGGTCGGACATGTGCTTGCTCCGGTGGGTCGGGTCGTGCCCCGGAGCTCGGGCGATTCAGCGATCTCGTCTGGCGCTGTAGTCCGCGAGCACTCCCGTCACCCACTGCCGCAGGACGTGCGCGGGGGCGGCGCCCGCCTGGCGGCTGATCACTTCCCCGTTCCGCATCACCAGCAGTGTGGGCACGGCCGTGACGTCGAACCGTGACGAGATCCTGGGGGAGTCGTCCACGTTGACCTTCACCAGCTTCACCTGGCCGGCCAGCTCGGCCGCGACCTGTTCGAGCGCGGGACTGACCTGGCGGCAGGGACCGCACCACGGCGCCCACAGGTCGACCAGCGCGGGAATCACCGACTTCTCCGCCACCTCGGCGAAACTCGTGTCGTCGGCGTCCGCGATCCACGGCAGCGTCGCGTGGCAGTGGCCGCAGTGCGGAACGCCCGAAGCGGCGGCGGGCACCTTGTTCCTGCGCCCGCATGCCGCGCACGTCACGATGTGGGACGACATGACGTCACCTCAACAGGTTCAATAGGTGACGACGAGTTCGCCGTCACGCACGTCGATGGTGATCATGGAGCCGTCCTGCACGTCGCCCTTGAGCAACGCCCTGCCGATGCGGGTCTCGACCTCGCGGGAGATGAACCGGCGGAGCGGGCGCGCGCCGTACACCGGGTCGAAGCCCTGCTGGGCGATGTAGCGCTTGGCGCTCTCGGTCACCTCGAGCGTCAGGCGGCGGTCGGCGAGCCGGTTCCTGATGTCGTTGAACATCAGGTCGACGATCTGCTCGATCTCCGCCTCGGTGAGCGGCTTGAACAGGACGATGTCGTCGACGCGGTTGAGGAACTCGGGGCGGAAGTGCCGCCGCAGCTCCGACATGACGCTTTCGCGGTTCTCCGGCTTGATCTCCCCGTCGGGGGTGACGCCGTCGAGCAGGTACTGCGAGCCGATGTTCGACGTCATGATGATGACGGTGTTGCGGAAGTCGACCGTACGGCCCTGCGCGTCGGTGAGCCGCCCGTCGTCCAGTACCTGGAGCAGGATGTTGAAGACGTCCGCGTGTGCCTTCTCGATCTCGTCGAACAGGATCACGGAGTACGGCTTGCGCCGGACCGCCTCGGTGAGCTGCCCGCCCTCCTCGTAGCCGATGTATCCGGGGGGCGCGCCCACGAGCCTGCTGACCGTGTGACGTTCCTGGTACTCGCTCATGTCGACCCGGATCAGGTTCTCGTCGGTGTCGAACAGGCCCTCGGCCAGGGCCTTGGCGAGCTCGGTCTTCCCCACGCCCGTGGGGCCGAGGAAGATGAAGGACCCGATCGGCCGCCGGGGGTCCTTGATGCCGGATCGGGCGCGGATGATGGCGTCGGCCACCAGCTGGACCGCCTCGTCCTGCCCGATGACGCGCCGGTGCAGGAACTCGTCCAGGTGGAGCAGTTTCTCGCGCTCGCCTTCCTCCAGGCGGCTGACCGGGATACCGGTCCAGCGCGAGACGATCTCGGCGATCTGCTCCTCGGTGACGACCTCCTTGAGCAGCCGCTTGCCGCCCTGCTTGGCGGCCAGCCTTTCCTCCTCCGCCTGCAGCTTGCGTTGCAGCTCAGGCAGCTTGCCGTGCCGCAGTTCCGCGGCCTGGTTCAGGTCGTAGTCGCGTTCGGCCTGCTCGGCCTGCCGTTGCACGGTCTCGATCTCCTGCCGCAGGTCCTGCACCTTCTTGAGTGCCTGGCGCTCGGCCTCCCACTGGGCGCGCATGGCGTCGGCTTCGGCCCGCAGGTCGGCCAGTTCCCTGCGCAGGTCCTCCAGCCGCGCCTTACTGGCCGGGTCGTCCTCCTTGGAGAGCGCCGCCTCTTCGATCTCCAGGCGCATCAGCCGGCGGGTGAGCTCGTCCAGCTCCGCGGGCATCGAGTCGATCTCGGTGCGCAGCATGGCGCACGCCTCGTCCACCAGGTCGATCGCCTTGTCGGGCAGGAATCGGTCGGAGATGTAGCGGTGGCTGAGCACCACCGCCGCGATCAGCGCGCTGTCCTGGATCTTCACGCCGTGGAACACCTCGAGCCGCTCGCGCAGGCCGCGCAGGATCGAGATGGCGTCCTCGACGGAGGGCTCGTCGACGAGCACGGGCTGGAAGCGACGCTCCAGGGCGGCGTCCTTCTCGATGTGCTGGCGGTACTCCTGCAGCGTCGTGGCGCCGATCATGTGCAGTTCGCCGCGCGCGAGCATCGGCTTGAGCATGTTGCCCGCGTCCATGGCGCCTTCTGTCGCGCCCGCGCCGACCACGGTGTGCAGCTCGTCCACGAAGAGCAGGATCCGCCCCTCGGCTGCCTTGACCTCGTTCAGCACGGCCTTGAACCGCTCCTCGAACTCGCCGCGGTACTTGGCGCCGGCCACGAGCGATCCCATGTCGAGGCTGAAGATCGTCTTGTCCTTGAGCCCTTCCGGCACGTCACCCCGGTCGATGCGCTGCGCCAGGCCCTCGACGATGGCAGTCTTGCCGACGCCGGGGTCGCCGACGAGCACCGGGTTGTTCTTCGTCTTGCGGGACAGGATCTGGATGACCCGCCGGATCTCGGAGTCACGGCCGATGACCGGGTCGAGCTTTCCCGCCGCGGCGTCGGCGACCAGGTCGCGGCCGTACTTCTCGAGCGCCTCGTAGGCCACTTCGGGCATGGCGGAGGTCACCCGCTGGTTGCCCCTGATCGCGGTCAGCGCCTGGAGGAAACGGTCACGGGTGATGCCGTGCTCGCGCAGCAGCCTCCCGCTCGCGGTCTGCGAACCCTCGTCAAGCAGGGAGATCAGCAGGTGCTCCACCGAGACGTACTCGTCCTTGAGCCGTCGCGCCTCCCGTTCCGCCGAGTCGAGCAGGCGCGACAGACGCTGGGTGACGAAGACCTGCCCGGGTGCGGCGCCCGGGCCGCTCACGCGGGGACGGCGTTCGAGATCGGCCTCCAGATCCGCCTTGAGCCGGTCGGCGTCCGCGCCGGCCTGGCGCAGCAGGCGCGGCACGAGGTCGTCAGGGCGGTCGAGAAGGGCCAGCAGCAGGTGTTCCCCGTCCACCTCGGTGTGCCCGTAACGCAGCGCTTTGGTCTGCGCGTCGTGCAGGGCCTCCTGCGATTTCTGCGTCAGGCGGTTCGGATCCACGTCACCCTCCCGTGCGTTGGTTGCGCAGAGCCGTTTCCAGCTCCGCTATGTGGTCGAGCAGCTCGATCACCAGGCCGAGCGCGGCGTAGTTCAGCGAGAATCCTGCGCGCAGTCGCTGGATCCGGCCCGCCGCGGCGACCTGCGAGAGCGGGAACCACAGCCGACCGGCCGCGTCGAGCCGCGCCTCGAGCAGACCCAGGGCGACGAGCCGCCGCGCCAGGTCCGGATGGAGCCCGGTGGCCCTGACGAAACTGTCCAAGTCCATCGCCGCGTCGACGGCCGTCCGCCGGACGAGCGCGTAGGTCATCGCGACCTCCTCGGGTCGAAGGACGAGGTGGCGGCGAGCTCCTCGAACAGGCGCTGCTCCTCCTCGGTGAGGCGCGAGGGAACCATGATCCGGACCTCGGCGAACAGGTCGCCCGGGGTTCCACGGGGGTTGGGCAGCCCCTGGCCGCGCAGGCGCAGCCGCCGGCCGCTGGAGGTGCCCTTCGGGACGCGCACCTTGGTCTCGCCGCCGGGAGTGTCGAGCGAGACGGTCGCGCCCAGCGCCCCCTCCCACGGAGTGATCGGCAACGTGGCGTGGATGTTGCGGCCTTCGACGCGGTAGCGCGGGTGGTCGGCTATTCGGACGATCAGGTAGAGGTCTCCTGGCGGCGCTCCGCTTCCTCCGCGCCCGCCCTGCCCGGCCAGCCGGATGCGCTGGCCGTTGGTCACGCCCGCCGGGATGGTGACGTCGATCTGGCGGCCACCGCTGAGGGCGAGCTTCTTCTGGCCGCCTTGGTAGGCCTCCTCGACCGTGAGCACCAGCTCCGCCTCCTGGTCGGCGCCGGGAGCGGGGCCCCAGCCCCGGCCCCGGGCGCCGCCGAAGATGTCGCCGAAGACGTCTTCGAGGTCCACGTCGCGCCAGGCGTCGCCGCCTCCTCTCCACTGGCCGCCGCCGGCCCTCGCGCCCGCTCCCGCGCCCGCGCGCGCACGTGCCCACGTTTCGGGATCGACGTCCTCGGGCACGCGGCGGAAGTCCTCGCCGAAGGCGTCGTACCTGCGCCGCGTCTCCGGATCTGAGAGGACCTGGTAGGCCTCGGAGATCTCCTTGAACCGCTCCTCAGCCTCCGGATCCTTGTTGACGTCCGGGTGGTACGTGCGGGCCAGCTTGCGGTAGACGCGCTGGATCTCGTCCTGGCTCGCCGTCCTGGAAACGCCGAGGGCCTGGTAGAAGTCGCGCTGGTCGGCCATCAGTCCACCTTCGACACGATCACGGTGGCGGGGCGCAACTGACGTTCGGCTTCGCCGTAACGGGGACGGACCACCTGGAGGACCGTCCCCTGCGGCAGGTCGGGGCGCGCGACCGCGCCGACGGCCTCGTGCCGGAGCGGATCGAACGCCGCACCGGTGTCGTCCCGGCGCGGGAACCCGAGCCGCTCGAGAAGGGCGAGGGCCTGCTCTCGCACGACCTTCACCCCCTCGACGACCGCGCTGGGGTCGGCGTCGGCGTGCTGGAGTGCGAGATCGAGGTTGTCGAGCACGGGAAGCCACTCCTTGGCCACCCGTGCCCGCTCCTGCTCCGCCTCCTTGGTCGCTCGCTTGCGCACGTTGTCGAGCTCGGCCAGCGCGCGCAGCCGCTGGTCCTCGAGCTCGGACACACGCGCCTCGAGCTGTGCGATCAGCGCCTTGAGGTCGGCCTGTTCGGTCTGTTCGGCCTCAGCCGGCCTGGCTCCGTGTTCGGACTCGGACATGTCACTCAGGGGTGGTGAACTCGGCATCGATGACGTCGTCGTCGCCCCCGGCCTGGCCGCCCGGCCGGCCACCAGGCTGCCCGGCGGGCTGCCCGCCCGGAGGCTGCGGGCCCGCGGCGGCCGCGGACAGGCCGTGGAAGACCTGCTGCAGCTCCGAGGTGAGCGAGCGAAGCCGGTCGATCGGCGATTCCTCCTTGATCGCCTGCCTGGCGTCCGAGACCAGCATCTCCGCGCGGGCCTTGTCGTGCGACGCCACGGCGGACCCCAGCTCGTTCAGGCGCCGTTCGACCTGGTAGGCGATGCTGTCGAGCTCGTTGCGGGCGTCGACCATCTCGCGCAGCCGCACGTCCTCGTTGCGGTGCTGTTCGGCGTCCGCGATCATCCTGTCGACTTCCGACTTGTCCAGCGTCGAGCTCTCACTGATGGTGATGCGCTGTTCCGCGCCGGTGTCCTTGTCCTTCGCCGAGACGTTGAGGATGCCGTTGGCGTCGACGTCGTAGGTGACCTCGATCTGCGGGACGCCGCGCGGCGCCGGGCGGATGTTCTCCAGCTTGAACCGGCCGAGCACGCGGTTGTCGGCCGCCCGCTCGCGCTCGCCCTGGAGCACGACGACGTCGACCGAGTTCTGGTTGTCCTCCGCGGTGCTGAAGGTCTCGGTACGGCGTGCGGGGATGGTCGTGTTGCGCTCGATGACCTTGGTCATCACGCCGCCCAGCGTTTCCACGCCCAGCGACAGCGGCGTGACGTCGAGCAGCAGGACGTCCTTGACCTCGCCCTTGATGACGGCGGCCTGGATGGCGGCGCCGATGGCGACCACCTCGTCCGGGTTCACCGACATGTTCGGGTCCTTGCCGCCGGTCAACCGGCGCACGAGATTCTGCACCGCGGGGATCCTGGTGGATCCA
>NZ_JBYITD010000064.1:0-28123 GCF_057708945.1 Nonomuraea sp. bgisy101 | reverse complement strand
CTCTAACTTACCAGCCCTCTGACCGATTCACAAACCGATCTTCAGAACTGCTGCGTTGTCGGGGTTTCCGACGCTCAGCGGCCTGACCGCCAGGTGGTTGCGCCGCGCCGCGTCGGTTCCTAAAGATTAGCAGCGCTCCAGACCGCTCGAGACGCGAAACGTAGACTCGGCCAGGTGAGCAGCCACATCCCGCCTCTGGCGAAGAAGGTATCGAGCGAGCGCACCCATCACGGCGACACCGTGATCGACGAGTACGCGTGGCTCACCGACAAGGAAGACCCTGACACGATCGCCTATCTCCAACAGGAGAACGAATACCTCAAGCAGGAGACCTCCCACCTGGAAGAGCTGCAGGAGCAGGTCTTCCAGGAGATCAAGGGGCGCACCCAGGAGACCGACCTGTCGGTCCCCAGCCGCAAGGGCGCCTGGTGGTACTTCTCCCGCACACAGGAAGGCAAGCAGTACGGCATCTCCTGCCGGGTGCCCGCCGACGGCGACACGCCGCCGGTGGTCACCGCCGACGGCACGCTCCCCGGCGAGCAGGTCCTGCTGGACGGCAACGAGCTGGCCGGCGACAGCGAATTCTTCTCTGTCGGCACCAGCGCCGTCACACCTGACGGCAAGCTCCTCGCCTACTCCACCGACTACAAGGGCGACGAGCGGTTCACGCTGACGTTCAAGGACCTGGAGACGGGCGAGAAGCTCTCCGACGAGATCGTCGGCGTCTTCTACGGCGGCGCCTGGTCGGCCGACGGCACCACGTTCTTCTACACCAGGGTCGACGACGCCTGGCGGCCCTTCCAGGTCTACCGCCACACCCTCGGGACCGCCGCCGACGAGGACGTGCTGGTCTACGAGGAGTCCGACGAGCGCTTCTGGGTCGGCATCGGCCTGACCCGTAGCGAGAAGTACCTGGTCATGGGCGCCGGGAGCAAGATCACCAGCGAGGTTCGCATCCTCGACGCCGAGAACCCGGCGGGCGAGTTCACGGTCGTGCGCCGCCGCGTCACGGGCGTCGAGTACGGCATCGAGCACGCGGGCGACCGCTTCTTCGTCCTCCACAACGAGAACGCGGAGAACTTCGAGCTCGCGACGGCGCCGCTCGACGATCCCGGCGCGTGGACTCCGCTCATCGAGCACCGCGAGGACACCCGCCTGCTGGAGATCGACGCGTTCGCGACCCACGCCGTCGTCCACTTCCGCCGCAGCGGCCTGACGGGCATCCGCATCCTTCCCTATCCGCAGGACAACGGAGGGGGGCAGCCGTCTCGTAGCCGGCTCCTCGCCTCGGCGTACGAGATCGAGTTCCCCGAGCCGCTGTACGACGTGGCGCCCGCGGGCAACCCCGAGTTCACCACCGAGCGCCTGCGCCTCGGCTACACGAGCATGATCACCCCGCCGAGCGTCTACGACTACGACCTCGAGGCGCGCGAGCTCATCCTCCTCAAGCAGCGCCCCGTGCTCGGCGGCTACGAGCCGTCCGACTACGAGCAGTTCAGGGAGTGGGCAACCGCGGAGGACGGCACCAAGGTCCCGATCTCGATCGTGAAGCGGAAGGACGCGACCAAGCCCGCCCCCACCGTCCTGTACGGCTACGGCAGCTACGAGACCTCGATCGACCCGAGCTTCTCCGTCGCCAGGCTCAGCCTGCTCGACCGCGGGTTCGCGTTCGCGATCGCGCACGTGAGGGGCGGCGGCGAGATGGGCCGCAGGTGGTACGAGGAGGGCAAGCTCACCAGGAAGCAGAACACCTTCACCGACTTCGTCGCCGCGGCGAGGCACCTCAAGGCGTCCGGCTGGAGTGACCGGATCATCGCGAGGGGCGGCTCGGCGGGCGGGCTGCTGATGGGTGCGGTGGCCAACCTCGCTCCCGAGGAGTTCGCCGGCGTGGTGGCGGAGGTGCCGTTCGTCGACGCGCTCAACACCATCCTCGACCCGTCACTCCCGCTGACCGTGATCGAGTGGGACGAGTGGGGCGACCCGCTGCACAACGCCGACGTCTACGCCTACATGAAGGAGTACTCCCCCTACGAGAACGTCGCGGCGAGGACCTACCCGCCGATCCTCGCGATCACCAGCCTGAACGACACCAGGGTGCTCTACCACGAGCCCGCCAAGTGGGTGGCGCGGCTGCGGGCGACCGCGGACGGCGGGCCGTTCCTGCTGAAGACGGAGATGGGCGCGGGCCACGGCGGCCGTAGCGGGCGCTATGACGCCTGGAAGGAAGAGGCGTTCGCACTGTCCTGGATCATCGAGAGGGGAACGAAGTGAGCTACGCGGCGGCGGAGGACCGCTACGAGAAGATGCCCTACGTCCGCAGCGGCAGGAGCGGGCTCAAGCTGCCCCAGGTGTCGCTCGGCCTGTGGCACAACTTCGGCGACGACCGGCCGATCGAGAACTCGCGGTCCATCCTGCGTGCCGCATTCGACCGTGGTGTCACGCACTTCGACCTGGCCAACAACTACGGCGTGCCGTACGGCTCGGCGGAGCGGAACTTCGGCGCCATCTTCGCCCAGGACTTCAAGGGGTACCGCGACGAGCTGGTCATCTCGACCAAGGCGGGCTACGACATGTGGCCGGGGCCCTATGGGGAGTGGGGCTCGAGGAAGTACCTTCTGGCCAGCCTGGAGCAGTCGCTCCAGCGCATGGGCCTGGAGTACGTCGACATCTTCTACAGTCACCGTCCCGACCCGGAGACGCCGCTGGAGGAGACGATGGGCGCGCTGGACAGGGCGGTGCGGTCGGGCAAGGCGCTGTACGCGGCCATCTCCAACTATTCGGCCGAGCAGACCACGCAGGCGGCGCGGATCATGCGCGAGCTCGGCACGCCGCTGCTGATCCACCAGCCGTCGTACTCGATGATCAACAGGTGGATCGAGGACGGGCTGCTGGACACGTTGGAGGAGGAGGGCATCGGCTGCATCGTCTACTCCCCGCTGGCGCAGGGGCTGCTGACCGACCGCTACCTGGACGGCGTGCCCGCGGACTCGCGGGCGGCGACGAGCAGGTTCCTGTCGGCCGACAGGATCGACCTCGACCTGGCCCGCGACCTCAACGAGATCGCGCGGGCGCGCGGGCAGTCGCTGGCGCAGATGGCGCTGTCGTGGGTGCTCAGGGACCCGAGGGTGACCAGCGTGCTGATCGGCGCGAGCAGCGTGACTCAGCTGGAGGCCAACCTGGCCAGCGTGGACGGGCCCGCGTTCACCGAGGACGAGCTCCAGCAGATCGACAAGATCACAAGGCCGACTTCGTCGCCCTCGTGATCGAGATGCTGTGCCGACCGGCTCCCTCGCTCCGCTCGCTCACGAGGCCGACCTCGTCGCCCTCGTGATCGAGATGCTGTGCCGACCGGCTCCCTCGCTCCGCTCGCTCACGAGGCCGACCTCGTCGCCCTCGTGATCGAGATGCTGTGCCGACCGGCTCCCTCGCTCACAGGGCCTCGTGCCGCTGAAGGTAGGTGAAGGCGGCCCAGCCAGGTAGCACCGGCAGCCAGAAGGTGAGCAGCCGGTAGAGGAGCACCGAGGAGGTCGCGTACTCCGCGGGCACTCCCGCGACCGTCAGTCCGACGGCCAGCGACGCTTCGACCGCGCCCAGACCGCCAGGTGTGGGCGCGGCCGAGCCGATGGCGTTGGCGGTCAGGAAGACCACGGCGATCGTGGTGAAGCTGGTCTCGCCGCCGAAGGCGCGCACGCAGCCGTACAGGCAGACGACGAACGCCAGCGACAGGCAGAGGATGCCACCGAACCCCTCGGCGATCTTGCGGGGTGACTGCAGCACGTCGAGCAGGCGCGGCACGACGTTGGAGAAGAGCGAGCGCAGCCGCTTGGTGATGATCCTGCGCAGCCGGGGAACGCCCAGCACGATCACCATGAGGACGGCGACGGCCAGCACCACGGCCAGCAGCCCGCGCGAGGGTGTGAACGAGGTGGTGGCGCTCGACCCTGTGATGTAGGCGAACAGCAGCAGCAGCCCGATGTGGCTGGCCAGGCCGATCACCTGGGAGGCGCCGATGCTGGCGACGGCCAGGGCGGGCGGCACTCCGCGCTTCTGCAGGTAGCGGGTGTTGATCGCGACGCCGCCCACCGCGGGCGGTGTGACCAGCTTGACGAAGGACGAGGCGAACTGCACGAGCACGGTACGGCCGAGCGGCAGCGGCTCGGGAACGAACCCTCTGATCATGAGTGCGGCGGCGACGAAGCTGAGCCCTGAGGCGACCAGCGCGAGGATTCCCCACTCCCACTTGGCCGTGGTGATGACCTGGAGCAGGTTGACCTTGCTGAGCTGCGAGAGCAGGAAGTAGGCGGCGAGGGTGCTGGCGATGATGGTGACGAGGGTGCGCGGCCTGAACCGCTCCAGCCGTACCTCGTCGACCTCGGCCTGCGGCGTCAGCGCCTCGATCTGCTCGCGGATGGCGGGCAGCAGGTCCTTCTTCTTGTTCAGCGCCGACCTGGTCTGCCTGGTCAGCGCGATGCGCTGGAGCAGGGGCAGCGCTCCGGCGAGGGCGTCGGGGCCGAGGACGGCGGCGGCGGCCTTGACCGAGCGCTCGGCGCCGACGCGCAGGGCGAGGTAGGTCAGCAGCTGCGCGATGTCGATCCGGAGCAGCAGGTCGCCCGCCGCGACCTCGCCGCTGCGGGGGTCGGTGAGGACGACGCGGCCCTCGCGGTCGAGGTGGATGCTGTCGCCGGTCAGCCGCCGGTGCGCCAGGCGCTGCATCTGCAACAGCAGCACCTGCTCCCAGATCTGGGCCAGCAGGTCGTCGTCGAGTTCGCTGTCGTGGACGTCGTCGAGGGTGCGGGTCTCGAGGTGCTCGTAGGCGAGGAGCGCGGCCTCGGTGCCGATCTCGCTGGTGCCGAGCAGGCGCGGGGTGTTGGCGCCGGCCGCCTGGGTGGCGTAGGCCATGAGCGCCTCGCGTTCGAGCTCGGCGCGCAGCGAGCGGATGGCCCGCCGCCTGGTCTCCGAGTTGAGCCTGATCCGCCGCCACAGCCGGTACGGCAGGCCCGCCACCTGGCGGTCGCGGTCGAGCACGGTGACGTCGAGGCTGGTGTTGTCGGACAGGCCGATGGCGTAGCGGCGGCTGCCCTGGTGGTCGTCGTCGATGCGCCTGGCGGAGACGGGCGAGAAGGACAGCTTGCGCAGCGCGGCGATGACGGCGTTGCCCGGCGGGCGGGTGTTGGGGCTGCCGACGCCGTACAGGGTGCCGTAGCCGACGGCCATGCCGAACAGGACGGTGACGATCGCGCTCGGCAGCGTGATCTGCTTGCCGGTGAACAGCGCGAAGATGGACAGCGCGGTCACCGTCCACATGAGCGCGCGCCATGTGGGCCTTCTGGAGATGCGGACCGCCGTGGCGTAGGCGACCACGGAGCTGAGGAGCGCGTTGAGCGGTTCGAGGTCGCGTCCGCCGGTCAGCAGCGTGACCAGGTCGTCGGGGCCGGCCGTGACCAGCCACTGGCCGATCAGGTAGGAGCCCGCCATGCCGATGATGGCGGCGACGAGTCCCTCGGCGACGCGCAGGCCGTCGCGGTGGAAGACCCGTTCGACGGCGAACGCGGCAGGAACCACCAGGACGGCGGCGCCGCTCAGGAAGGTGGCGATGCCGGCCAGGAGCGCGGGGGCGCGGTCGGTGCCCTGGGTGACGTCCTGCTCGAGGCCGATGAGCGTCTGCTTGGCGACCAGCATGATCAGGATGACCGCGGTGAGCGCGATGAGCGTGGCCAGGAAGCGGAGCGCGTCCGACGGCCTGCGCAGCCGGTGAGGCAGGAGTGGTTCGACGACGAACACGGTAGGTTCGTCGCGCGCTTCAGACACGACTGGATGCTCCTCCGCGGAGTCCGCCGATTTTTCGCTTTCCCTGATGTCTGCCACCGACAGCGATTCTGCACCTTTCCCGCGTGAGCGTGCGATCTTTAACTCCAGTGTCCACAATCCCCACCGAGGGCACTGCACCGGGTAACGACTCTGCCAGCAACGACGTGCCTTGCCATACCCGGTGCACAAAGCTTGCCACCATGCCGGGCATGATCACCCATTTCCTCGCAGCGTTGGCCGTCGCGCTCCCGGGGTCCTCCCTCGCCGACGATGTGCAGATCGACAACGTTCTCAGCCATCTGCGGGCTTTCCAGGCGATCTCCGACACGTATGGCGGTACCAGGGCGGCGGGGACTCCCGGTTACGACGCCTCGGCCGATTATGTCGCCGCGCGGCTGCGTGAGGCGGGATACACGGTCGAGCGGCAGGTGTTCCGTTTCGATCATTACAGAGAACTGTTCCCCGGGCGGCTGCTGGTGGACGGAAAGGACGTCGGCACGGTCGCGACGCTGACCTACTCGGCGGACGGCGATGTGACGGGGCACCCGCGGAAGGTGGGCGCGGGCTGCATGAACACCGATTTCACCGACTTCAGGTCGGGCGGGATCGCGGTGGTCGACAGGGGTGGTTGCACGTTCGCCGCCAAGGCCGCCAACGCCACGGCGGCGGGCGCCGGCGCGCTCGTCGTGGTCAATCCGGGCGGCTCGTTCGCCGGCAGCGCGGGCGTTCCCCAGCGCATCCCCGTGGTCGGCGTCGACGCCACGACGGGGGCGGCGGTGGCGCAGGCTCATGAGGTGAGGGTCGCGACCAGCACCGAGAGCTCGCGGTACACCACGAGCAACCTGATCGCCCAGACCCCGACGGGTTCGACCGACGACGTGGTGATGGTCGGCGCCCACCTCGACTCGGTGCAGGACGGCCCCGGCATCAACGACAACGGCTCGGGCAGCGCGGCCCTGCTGGAGATCGCGCTGAGGATGGCCGCCTACCATCCCGACAGGGCGGTGCGTTTCGCCTGGTGGGGCGCCGAGGAGCTGGGTCTGGTCGGGTCGAGGCACTACGTCGGGTCCCTCACGCCTGAGGAGCGCGCGAAGATCAGGATGTACCTGAACTTCGACATGATCGCCTCGCCGAACTACACGTACGGGATCTACGACGGCGACGACTCCGACCGGGACGGCGCGGGGCCCGGGCCACAGGGGTCGGCCGAGATCGAGCAGGAGTTCGTGCGGTTCTTCGCCGGGCGCGGCCTGCCGTACGTGGGGGCGGACTTCTCGGGACGCTCCGACTACGGGCCGTTCGTCGAGGCGGGGATCCCGGCGGGCGGGCTGTTCACCGGCGCCGAGGAGAAGAAGTCGAGGCGCGACGCGAAGCTCTTCGGCGGTACGGCAGGCGCCCCCCTGGACCCCTGCTACCACCAGGCCTGCGACACCCTGGAGAACATCGACGCGGTGGCGCTGGACGTATCGGCCGACGCGATAGCGACGGTGATAACCACGTTCGCCCGGCCCAGATAACAAAACGCCTCGGGGCCTTTCCGATAAAGGGTCGCCAATATACCTTTCCGAACATGCGCTTAGCCGTCAGGGACAATCATTTTCATTCTCCGAGGAGAGCACTCGTGCGTTCCCGCCTGGGCAAGGGCCTGCTGGCCGCCGTTCTCGTCGCGCCGTTGACGTTCGCCGGCACCGCTCACGCGGACTCGCCGAGCAATGCGGTCCGCAAGCTGGTGAGAGCGGTCAAGGGCGAGAATGTCAAGCGTCATCTGAAAGTGCTTGATCTCATCGGAAAGGCCAATGGCAATACCCGCGTAGACGGCACCCGCGGTTACAACCTTTCGCGTGATTACGTGGCCTCGGTGCTGCGGCTCGCGGGCTACAAGGTGACGATCCAGCCGTTCGAGTTCGACTTCGAGGGCTACAAGACGCCGCCCGTCCTGCAGCGCACCAGCCCCGAGCCGAAGTCGTTCGCCCACGTCACGGAGTTCAACGAGGTGGGCGCCAGCGCCACGGGCGCGGTGACGGCGCAGGTGCAGCCGGTCGACGTGGTGCTGCCGCCGCCCGCGACGCCCGGCTCCACCTCGGGCTGCGAGGCGGCCGACTTCGCGGGCTTCACCAGGGGCAACATCGCGCTCATCCAGCGCGGCACCTGCGGCTTCGCGGACAAGGTGGCCAACGCGGTCGCCGCGGGCGCCTCCGCTGTGATCATCTTCAACGAGGGACAGCCCGGCCGTACGACCGCACGGGTCAACCCGGCCATCGGGGAGAACGTTCCAGTGCCGGTCTTCTTCACCAGCTTCGGCGTCGGCAACGAGCTGGCGTCCAAGCCCGGCACCACGGTGAAGGTGTCGTTCGACAAGCTGGCCGAGAAGCGGACCACCTACAACGTGCTCGCCGAGTCCCGGTGGGGCGACGACGACAACGTCGTGATGGCGGGCGCGCACCTCGACTCGGTCCAGCCGGGTCCCGGCATCAACGACAACGGCTCGGGCACCGGCGGCGTGCTGGAAGTGGCGTTGCAGATGGCCAAACACAAGACGGCCAACAAGGTCCGCTTCGGCTTCTGGGGCGGCGAGGAGTTCGGCCTGCTCGGCTCCAACCACTACGTCGCGAACCTGACCGAGCAGGAGAAGGCGAAGATCGCCCTCTACCTCAACTTCGACATGATCGCCTCGCCGAACTACACCTACGAGGTGTACGACGGTGACGGCGACGTGTTCGGCACCCCTGGACCGGCCGGCTCGGCACAGATCGAAAAGGACTTCCAGGCCTTCTACACCTCGCGTGGCCTGCAGTACAAGGCGAGCGAGTTCGACGGCAGGTCGGACTACAAGGCCTTCATCGACGCGGGCATCCCGGGCGGCGGCCTGTTCACCGGCGCCGAGAAGGTCAAGACCGAGGAAGAGGCCAAGATCTGGGGCGGCACCGCGGGGATCGAGTACGACCCCTGCTACCACGCCCCCTGCGACACGATCAAGAACATCGACGACACCGCGCTCGACGTCAACTCCGACGCGATCGCCACGCTGATGGGCACCTACGCCTTCAGCACGGACGCCGTCAACGGCGTGCGTGCGGCCGGGCCGCGTAAGAGCGGCGCCGCGCGACTGAGCGTCGACGGCCACAGCCACGACAAGGTGGAGCTGAGCTAGACCTCACCGGCAGCCCGCGGACCAGTCCGCGGGCCGCCGCTCGCGTGCTCTCGGGGGACCAACCGCTATCGAGGAGTCTCATGAGTCATCGCCGAACGAAGGGCCTGCTCAGCGCCGCGCTGGCCACGGCCGTCCTCATCGCACCTCTGGCAGTCGCGGGTACGGCGCACGCCGACCCGAACAACAACTCGGTCCGCAAGCTCGTCAAGGCCGTCAACGGCAAGAACGTCAAGAACCACCTCAGGGTGCTGGACCTCATCGGGAAGGCCAACGGCGGCACCCGCGTGGACGGCACGCGGGGCTTCGAGTTATCGCGTGACTACGTGGCCACACTGCTGCGGCTGGCCGGGTACCAGGTCTCGACTCAGAAGTTCACGTTCGAGAACGAGGAGTTCAAGACCAAGCCGGTCTTCGAGCGCAAGTCGCCCAACCCCAAGGTGTACGCGCTGGGCCTGGACTGGGTGCCGTCGGGTCACACCGCGGAGGGCAGCTTCTCGGCCAAGATCCAGCCCGTCGACGTGATGATCCCGCCGGGGCCGACGCCGAACTCCTCCAGCTCCGGCTGCGAGGCGGCCGACTTCGCCGGGTTCACCGCGGGCAACTTCGCGCTCATCCAGCGCGGCACCTGCAGCTTCGCGGTGAAGGTCGCCAACGCCAAGGCCGCGGGCGCCACCGGCGTCGTGCTGTTCAACGAGGGGCAGGAGGGCCGTACGGAGGCCGACGTCAATCCCGACCTGGGCGGACCGCAGGACATCCCGGTGCTGTTCACCAGCTTCTGGGAGGGCAGGGACCTGGCGGCCACGCCGGGCGCGGAGGTCGGGTTCACGTTCTCGTGGGAGACGGAGATCAAGACCTACGAGTCCTACAACGTGCTGGCCGAGTCGCGGCACGGCCGTGCGGACAACGTCGTGATGGTCGGCGGTCACCTCGACTCGGTCGAGGACGGCCCTGGCATCAACGACAACGGCTCGGGCGTCGGCGCGATCCTGGAGGTGGCACTCCAGATGGCCAAGTCGAAACCGGAGAACAAGGTGCGGTTCGCCTTCTGGGGCGGTGAGGAGTTCGGCCTGCTCGGGGCCGAGCACTACGTGGCGAACCTGACCGAGCAGGAGAAGGCGGACATCGCCCTCTACCTCAACTTCGACATGATCGCTTCGCCGAACTTCGTCTACCACATCTACGACGGCGACAACTCCGACGGCGTGGGCTCCGGTCCTGGTCCCGAGGGATCGGCGCAGATCGAGAAGTACTTCGAGCAGTTCTACGCCTCGCGCAACCTGGCCTACAAGGGCACCGACTTCGACGGCCGCTCCGACTACGGGCCGTTCATCGCGGTCGGCATCCCGGCGGGCGGCCTGTTCACCGGGGCGGAGAAGCGCAAGACGCCCGACGAGGTGACCAAGTGGGGCGGTACGGCCGGCGAGCGCTACGACCGGTGCTACCACCAGGCCTGCGACACCATCAAGAACATCAACGACACGGCGCTCGACGTCAACGCCGACGCCATCGCCACGCTCGTGGGCACCTACGCCTTCGACTCCTCGACGATCAACGGGCCGCACGCCCCCGGCATCGCCACCAGGGCCAAGACCTCGCACAGCGATGAGGTGCCCAAGGCGCTGAGCTGACGCTCGCAGGCGCGGCGTCCCCGCGTGGGACGCTGCGCCTACACTCGAATCCATGTCGGGTGAACTGCGAGTTTTGGGGGCATGTCCACTTGACTGCCCCGACACGTGCTCATGGGTGGTGACCGTCAAGGACGGCGAGGCCGTGAAGATGCGCGGCAACCCCGACCAGCCGTACACGCGGGGCGCCCTGTGCGTGAAGGTCAACCGCTACCTCGAGCACACCAGGGCCGACGACAGGATCCTGCATCCGCTGCGCCGTACGGGGCCGAAGGGCTCGGGCCAGTTCGAGCGGATCACCTGGGACGAGGCGCTCGACGAGATCGCCACCAAACTCCGGGCGATCGTGGACGAGCACGGCGGCGACGCGGTCTGGCCCTATCTCGGCACGGGGTCGCTGGGCTACCTGCAGGGCAGCGAGGGCGTGGCGGGGCGCAGGTTCTGGAACGTGCTCGGCGCGTCCAAGCACGTGCTCAACATCTGCTCGGTCGCCGGCAGCCTGGGCCTGTCGCGCACCCAGGGCACGGCGGGCGGCATGGACCCGGAGGACTTCGCCCGGTCCAAGCTGATCATCCTGTGGGGCACGAACACGCTGACCACTGGCCACCACCTGTGGAAGTTCATCCAGGACGGCCGCGCCGGCGGCGCCTACGTCGTGGCGATCGACCCGATCCGCACCAGGACGGCCGACCAGGCCGACGAGCACCTGGCGATCAGGCCCGGCACGGACGCCGCGCTGGCGCTGGGGCTGCTCAACGTGGTGCTGTCGGAGAACGCCCAGGACGAGGAGTACCTGGCCCAGCACACGGAGGGCTGGGAGGACTTCAGGGCCGAGATCATGGACTGGCCCGTCGAGCGGGCCGCCGAGGTCACCGGGATCCCGTCCGAGGCCGTCCACAGCCTGGGGATGAGGCTGGCGCACACCCGCCCCACGGCGATCCGCGCCACGATGGGCATCCAGCGGCACGAGGGCGGCGGCACCGCCATGCGGACGATCGCCTCCATCCCCGGTGTCACCGGCGACTGGCGCCACCCGGGCGGCGGCGTCGCCTACTCCACCAGCGACCACGTCCACCTGAACATCGACCGCCGCAACGATCTGCTGGCCCGGCCGGTCAAGACCAGGTTCATGACCCGGCTGGCCTCCGAGCTCGACGACGTGAAGTGCCTGTGGGTCTACATGGCCAACCCGATGGGCTCCACCTCCGACAGCAACAGGATCAGGCGTCAGTTGCTGAGAGAGGACCTGTTCACCGTCGTCATGGAGCAGTTCCCCACCGACACGGTCGACTACGCCGACATCGTGCTGCCGGCCACCATGCAGACCGAGCACATGGACCTGCACGCCGGATACGGCCACATGTACCTGATGTGGAACGAGCCCGCCGTCGCGCCCGCGGGCGAGGCCCTGTCCACCACGGAGACCTTCCGGCGTCTGGCCGCCCACATGGGCATGACCGAGCCCTCGCTGTACGACTCCGATCTGGAGCTGGCCGCGGAGCTGCTGTCCAGCGGCCATCCCTCCCTCGACGGCGTCACGCTCGACCGGCTGCGCAAGGAGGGGTGGGTACGGATGAGCTACCCCTCGCCGTTCAAGCCGTTCGCCGACGGGTTCCCCACCCCGTCGGGGAGGCTGCGCTTCCCCCGGCGCGGCAAGGCCTTCGTGCCCTCCCTGTCCTCCCGTACGGCGGGCGACAGGCTGACGCTGATCACGCCCGCCTCGCACACCTTCCTCAACACGACGTTCGGCAACAACCCCGAGCTGCTGCGCAGGGCCAAGGACCCCGTGATCCTGGTGAACCCCGCCGACGCGCAGGCCAGGGGCCTGTCCACTGGCCAGCGCGTCAGGGTGGTCAACCACAACGGCTACTTCCTCGCCGACGTGGAGGTCAGCGACCGCGTGGCCAAGGGCGTCGTGGCCAGCCCCAAGGGCAGATGGCCCAAGCACACCATCGGCGGATCGAACCCCAACGCCGTGGTGGACGAGCGCGACGCCGACATGGGCAAGGGCGCCGTCTACCACGACAACCTAGTCGAGCTCGAGCTTGAACCCCTCGTGTGACTGGGTGTAGCCGATGGAGCGGTAGAAGCGGTGGGCGTCCTCGCGCCTCTTGTCGGAGGTGAGCTGCACCATCGCGCACCCCCTGGCCCTGCCCTTGGCGTGCGCCCACTCCATCATCTTGCGGCCCCACCCCTGCCCTCGCAGGTGGCCGGCGACCCGCACCGCCTCGACCTGGAGGCGGGTGGCGCCGCGCCGGGAGATGCCGGGGATGTAGGTGAGCTGCATGGTGCCCACCACCTCGCCCTTCAGCTCCGCGACGATCAGCTCGTTGTTGGGGTCGGCGTCGATGGCCTCGAAGGCGGCCCTGTGCTCGTCGCCGTACTGTCCCGTCCTGGCCGCGGCGATCGCGTCGTCGAGGATGAGCGCCACTACGGCGGGCACGTCGGCGGCGCGTGCCGTACGGAAGACCAGGGAGTGCACGTAGTGCGACTCCATCAGGCCGGGGTTGGACGGCAGCGCCATGACCCTGCCGCTGGGCAGGAAGCCCTTACGGGCGTAGAGCGCGCGGGCGGCGGCGTTCGCGTCGACGGCCCACAGGCCGATCTCCTCGGCCTCACGGGCGCGGGCCCACGCGACGACCTCGTCGACCAGCCGCCCTGCCAGACCCGCGCCCCTGGCCTCCGGGGCGACCCACATCGACAGCAGGTGCACGTGGCCGGGGTGCTCCTCGAGGCCGCACACCAGCCCGGCGTCCTGGCCGTCGCCCACCGCCACGAACCAGACGGAGTCAGGGTTGGACAGGCGCTCGACCCATTTCTCCTGCGGGTAGGCGGCGTCCTTGTCGTAGGTGGATCCGAAGGCGTCGGGGGCGTCGGCCAGGGCGCGCAGCCTGAGGGCGCGCAGCCGGTCCGCGTCGTCGTCGCCAAGCCGCTCAAGAGTGAATTCCTGCATGCCCGCATCATGGCAGCCGGCCTCGGGGGACTCTCAGGGTGATTCCCCGATGTGGACAAGGGGTGCCGAAAGGCACTCTGGATACATGAACGAGCTCTCTCGACGCGAAGAACTGTCGTTGTCGGGCGCCGCGCTCCGTGGCGCCCCTTGGAAGGCCGCCGCCGTGGGCGGCGGTGCGGTGGCCGCCGTGAGCTTCGGCTTGGGCGCCATCACGGGGTCGGCCGACCTGTCGTGGGCTCTGGGCCTCGGCATCAGCCTGTTCGCCCTGATCGCGGCCATCGGCGCGGTCGCCAAGCCGGAGGAGGGTGACAGGGTCACCAGGCAGGCGCGCAACTGGTCGCTGCGGCATCCGTGGAAGTTCGCGCTCCTGCCCGCGGGCATCACCGCGGTGCTGAGCTACCCCGTCCAGCTCGTGCTCGACGGCGAGGGCATCTTCGGCGCCGCGTGGGACTCCCTGTGGAGCGGCGCGCTGGTGTACCTCATCGCGGGCATTCTGACGCTCACCATGAAGGGCAGGGCACGCTAGCCGCTCTCGGCGACGCGCTTCAACCCTTCGAGAGAGCGGCGCATGTTGGCGGCGTTGTGGGCGGCCCGATCGGCGACGTTGGTCGCGAGCCGCCCCACGACCAGCATGAACCTCCCCCTGGTGTCCCAGGTCTTCTGCTCCACGACGCAGCCCGTCTCGCCGGGGGTGATGTCGAACCGCCAGACGGCGATGTCGAGCATCCCGCCGGCGCGGACGTGGTAGGCGAAGGAGCGGCCAGGCTCGGCCGCGGTCACCGTGCAGACGGTCGACCAGCGGCGGGACCCGTTGCGGTTGCTGCCGCGGAACCTCGCGCCGCGCCGAGCCGAGCGCACCTCGCCGATCCAGCGGGCGCGCTCGCACTCGGCGTTCCATGCGCCCATGCCCTCCAGATCGGTCACCAGCTCGTAGACCCTCTCGGGCGGGGCGTCGATCTCGATGGACGCTGAGGCGCTGGGCTCACTCACGAGGACATTGTGTCCTTCTCCGCCTGCGAGCGACAGACGCAGAACTCGTTTCCCTCGGGGTCGTGCATGGTGACCCAGCCGGTGCCGTCAGGGTTGCGGTGGTCCTCGTGGACCTTCGCCCCGAGGCCGAGCAGACGCTCGACCTCCTGGTCGCGGGTCCTTCCCTCGGTGCCGTTGACGTCGAGGTGGACCCTGTTCTTGACGGTCTTGCCCTCGGGCACCTGGATGAACAGCAGGAACGGATCCTGGTGGGTACGGATGGCGACCTCGGTGTCTCCGGGCTCGCACTCCCCCCACAGCGGCAGGCCGGTGGCGTTGCTCCACCAGGTGGCCAGCTCGTACGGGTCCGCCGCGTCGATGGTGACGGCGTGGATCTCAATCATGCGCCCACCCAATCGCCACATTCGTGAACGCGTCAAACCACGCTAGTGGCCCGCCCCCGCCAGGTTGAGGCCGACGACTCCGATGAGGATGAACGCGATCGAGCCCAGCTTGACGGCGGAGACGTCGTCGCCCATGAGCAGCATGCCGAGCGTGGCCGTGCCGACGGCGCCGATGCCCGTCCACACCGCGTAGGCGGTGCCGACCTCGAGGCTCTTGAGCGCGAACGCGAGCGCGCCGAAGCTGAGGACGGCGAAGACGAGGAAGCTCACCGCCCACCAGACCTGGGAGAAGCCGTCGCTCATCTTGAGCGAGTAGGCCATCGCGACCTCGAGCAGGCCGGCGGCGACGAGAATGACCCAAGCCATGTGCACTCCTTTGTCGTAGGGGTGCGTCGTCTTGGCTGTCCGGGTACGGCGCGTCTCGTCCGGGAGCGGGTCGCTCACTCACTCCAACCGCTCAGGCGTCGTTCTGATTCCACCAGAGCGTGACCCACCGGTCGCGGGGCACCGGCCACATGCCCATCTCCATGGCCGTCGCGGCCACCTCGGGCGCCCGTGCGGGATCGAGGCAGGCTCGGTGGCAGACGCTGGCGGCCAGCTCCTCGATCGTGGCGAAACGCTCGATGGGCGCCTCCCGCTCCTCCACCCGCACGTCGAAGCCGAGCGCGGCGGCCAGGGCCACCGCGTCCTCGGCGATCGGCCTGACCGGGCGCCGCACACCGTGGAAGTGCTCCCACAGCGGGCTCATCCAGCTCATGGGATGGCGGTGCGGCAGCTCGATGACGACTCTGCGGGTGGCGTGGGAGTCGAGGGCGCGCAGGAAGGCGGCCAGATCGGGCACGTTGTAGACCACGTGCGCGGCCACCACGACGTCTGCCTTGCCCGCCTTCGCCTCGGCCTGCGGCCAGCTGCCCTCGATCGTCGTCGCGTGGACGCCCGCCTTGTCGGCGCGCACGGTGAACTCGGCGAGCATCGCGGCCGAGGTGTCCACGGCGACCAGCTCGCCGAGCCTGCCGGCCAGCGGGAGGGAGGCGGCCCCCGTCCCCGATCCCACGTCGAGCAGCGTCCCACCCTCCGGCAGCGCCTCGGCCACCCTTGCCAGGGTCGGTCCTTCGGGTTCGGCCACCGCACGGTCGGTCCTGGCCGCGAAACGGGCGGGCGAGTGCCCCCACGGGTCCACGGGCGCCTTCGCCAGGATCTCCGGCGGGATGGCCCACGACTCCAGGTTCTGCCGCCACCGTTCGTTCAACGCCTCGGCATTCATGTGTCGAGGGTAAGTGCTTAGCAGAGGTTACCCGCGGGTAGCATTCAGAGTAAGGTTACTCGCCAGTACTAACGCCCCCGGTTCTAGGAGAGAGCAGCCATGGGCCACTACAAGAGCAACGTGCGGGATCTGGAGTTCAACCTCTTCGAGGTCTTCGGTCGCCGCGACATCCTCGGTAACGGCCCGTTCTCGGAAGTGGACGAGGACGTCGCCCGCAGCATCCTGGACGAGGTCAACAGGCTCGCCACGGGTGTGCTGGCCGACTCCTTCGAGGAGGGTGACCGCACGCCGCCGGTCTTCGACCCCGCCACCTCGACGGTGACCGTACCCGATGGTGTGAAGAAGTCCTTCAAGGCCCTCGTCGAGGGCGGCTGGGCGCACCTCGACCTGCCGGCCGAGCTCGGCGGGCCCGGCATCCCCCGGACGCTGGCCTGGTCCACCGCCGAGATGGTGCTCGGCGCCAACCCCGCCCTCTACATGTACGCCGCGGGCCCCAACTTCGCCTACACGCTGTGGAAGCTCGGCACCCCCGACCAGAAGCGGTTCGCCGAGCTGGCGATCGAGAACAACTGGGGCGCCACCATGGTGCTGACCGAGCCCGACGCGGGCTCCGACGTCGGCGCGGGGCGCGCCCGCGCGATCCAGCAGCCCGACGGCACCTGGCACCTCGAGGGCGTCAAGCGTTTCATCACCAGCGCCGAACACGACATGGCCGACAACATCTTCCACCTGGTGCTGGCCAGGCCCGAGGGCGCGGGCGCGGGCACCAAGGGCCTGTCGATGTTCCTGGTTCCGAAGTACCACGTGAACCTGGACGACGGCGCGCTCGGCGAGCGCAACGGCGTCTACGTCACCAACGTCGAGAAGAAGATGGGCCTCAAGGTCTCCACGACCTGCGAGCTGACCTTCGGCGACAAGCACCCGGCCATCGGCACCCTCGTCGGCGACGTGCACGAGGGCATCAAGCAGATGTTCATGGTGATCGAGCACGCCAGGATGATGGTCGGCACCAAGGCCATCGCCACCCTGTCCACCGGCTACCTGAACGCGCTGGAGTACGCCAAGTCCCGCGTCCAGGGTGCGGACCTGATCAAGATGGCCGACAAGTCCGCGCCGCGGGTGACCATCACGCACCACCCCGACGTGCGGCGCGAGCTGATGCTGCAGAAGTCGTACGCCGAGGGCATGCGGGCCCTGGTCCTCTACACGGCCACCTTCCAGGACGAGCTCCTGATCAACCCGGGTGACAAGCACGCCGAGGCGATGAACGACCTGCTGCTCCCGGTGGTCAAGGGAGTGGGCTCCGAGCGCTCCTACGAGCTCCTCTCGCGCTCGCTGCAGACGCTGGGCGGCTCCGGATACCTGCAGGACTACCCGATCGAGCAGTACATCCGCGACGCGAAGATCGACTCCCTGTACGAGGGGACGACCGCGATCCAGGGCCTCGACCTGTTCTTCCGCAAGATCCTGCGCAACCAGGGCGCGGCGGTGGGCTCGCTGCTGACCGAGATCAACGCCTTCGCCGCCTCCGAGGCGGGCAACGGCAGGCTCAAGCAGGAGCGCAAGCTGCTCGCCCAGGCCGCCGCCGAGGTCAAGGCCATGGGCGACACGATGGCGGGCTGGGCGCTCGGCTCGCTGGAGTCGCCGCGCGAGATCTACAAGGTCGGGCTCAACAGCACGCGCTTCCTGCTGGCGCTGGGTGACCTGATCATCGGCTGGCTGCTGCTGCGCCAGGCGGAGGTCGCGCTGACCAGGCTCGCCGAGGGCGAGGACGCCTTCTACCAGGGCAAGGTGGCCGGCGCGTCGTTCTTCGCGACGACCGTGCTGCCGCGCATCGCGGCCGAGCTGGCGGTGCTGGAGAGCACCGGCCTCGACCTGATGGACCTGCCCGAAGAGGCGTTCTAGACCACCTGCTCCCGCGGCAGGTCCGGAAGACCGTCCACCCGTCCTGGTGGGCGGTCTTCCGTCTGCATGTCGCGGGGCGCACGACGGCCATGGCCGCGGGACGCGCCGCGGGATAGCGTCGCGGGCATGTCACCACGTGTCGAAGAGGTCTCCGACGGCGTCTACGCCTACATCCAGCCCGACGGGAGCTGGTGGATCAACAACACCGGGTTCATGGCCGGGCGCAGGGGCGTCATCTCCGTCGACGCCTGCTCCACCGAGCGCCGTACCCGCGCCTACCGCGACGCGATCGCCAAGATCTCCGACCGGCCGATCACCACACTCGTCAACACCCACCATCACGGCGACCACACCTTCGGCAACCACCTGTTCCCCGAGGCGACGATCGTGGCGCACGAGCGGACCCGCGAGCAGATCATCGCCGACGGGGTGCCCACCTACCTGGGCGCCTGGTCACCGGACGTCGAGTGGGGCACGCTCGACCCGGTGCCGCCGTTCCTCACCTACACCGACGGCGTCACCCTCTACTCCGACGACCTGCGCTGCGAGGTCAGGCACGTCGGGTTCGCCGCGCACACCACCAACGACTCCTACGTGTGGATCCCCTCGCGCAAGGTGCTCTTCTCGGGCGACCTGGTGTTCAACGGCGGCACGCCGTTCGTGCTGATGGGCTCGGTGGCCGGCGCGCTGTCGGCGCTCGACCAACTGGAGGAGCTCGGCGCGGAGACGATCGTCCCGGGGCACGGTGACGTGTGCGGCCCCTCGGCGATCTCCACGGTGCGCGGATACCTGCGGTTCGTCCAGGAGACAGCGGAGGCGGGGATGGCGGCGGGCCTGTCGCCGCTGGAGCTGGCCAGGCAGACCGATCTCGGCGAGTACGGCACGCTCACCGACAGCGAGCGCGTCGTGGGCAACCTGCACAGGGCCTACGCCGACGCGACGGGCGGCGAGGTGGACCTGGCCGCCGCCGTCCTCGACATGATCACCTTCAACGGCGGCCGGCCACTGACGTGTCACGCCTGAGGGTGTGATCTTCATCAGGAGGGTATGACCGTGTCCGTACGCGGTCTTTACCCTCCGGAGGTCGTCATGGGTGTCGGGGTCAGCATCTTCTTCCTCACGCTCGGCGCCATCCTCCGGTTCGCCATCGAACCCGACGTCTTCGGCAGTGCCGTCCACATGGACAGAATCGGCGTCATCTTCATGATCGTCGGTGGTGCGGGCATCGTGCTGAGCGTCGTCCTGGCCCCACGGCGCGGGCGCACCTCCGAGGACAGGCTGATGCACAGGGAGAACAACCCGCCCGAAGTCTGAAAATCTCGGGAAGGACCGCTCGACAACCTCATCGGCCGCCACCGGCGCGCCGAGGTGCGCAGGTACCGCGCCATGGCCAGGACGGGCTGCTCGGGACGCAGCCGGCTCACCCCCGAAGGCTTGCCGTGGAGCGCCGAGACCGCCAGGAGGACGGGCCGGACCGACGTGCGGCCCGTGCCGCCTCCCGGATGCGTCCGCTGTACGGCCAGGCCCTAGAGCTCGAACTGGATGGCGGCGCGGCCCGCCTTGATCGGGACGATGTGCTCGTTGATGACGGCGTGGTGCTGCGGGTGGTCGCGGTAGACCTCGTAGTCGGCGACCGAGTCGAACTCGGCGACGATGGCGAAGTCGGAGTTGCCCGCGGCGGCCAGGCCGAGGTCGCTGCCGAGGTCGTAGCGGCGCAGCTCGGGGATCGCGGCAGGCAGGGCGGCCAGGCCCTTCTCGACGGCGGCCTTCTGCTCGTCGGTGGCGTCGTCGGTCCAGGTCAGCAGCACAATGTGACGGATCATGCCATCAGCCTAGTAGCGGGGCGGGCGCCGGTCTCCGGCGCCCGCCCCCTGCCGGCTGACGGTGTCAGCTCCAGGCGAGCATGCGGAGCGGATCCTCCAGCATCGCGCCGACGTCGCGCAGGAACAGCGAGCCGAGCTCCCCGTCGACGATGCGGTGGTCGAACGACAGGGCGAGCGTGGTCACCTTCCTGACGGCCAGCTGCCCTTCCACCACCCACGGCGCGTCCTTGACCTGCCCGAAGGCGAGGATGGCGGACTCACCGGGGTTGAGGATCGGGGTGCCGGTGTCGACGCCGAACACGCCCACGTTGGTGATCGTGATCGTGCCGCCCGCCATCTCCGCCGGTTGGGTACGGCCCGCCCTGGCCGTCTCCGCCAGCTCGCCCAGCGCCCGCGCCAGCTCCGGCAGGTCGAGCGCGTGGGCGGACTTGACGTTGGGCACGACCAGGCCGCGCGGGGTGGCGGCGGCGATGCCGAGGTTCACGTAGTGCTTGACCACGATCTCCTGGGCGGCCTCGTCCCACGTGGAGTTGATCATCGGGTGGCGGCGGGCGGCCACCAGGACGGCCTTGGCCACCAGGAGCAGCGGCGAGACCCTGACCTCGGCGAAGTCCGGCAGCTGCTTGAGCCGCTGGACGGCCGCCATCGTCTCGGTGACGTCCACCTGCAGGAACTCGGTGACGTGTGGAGCGGTGAACGCGCTGGCCACCATCGCCTGCGCGGTCATCTTCCGCACGCCCTTGACGGGGATGCGTTCCTCCAGGTCTTGGGCGGCGAGCGCGGCCCGCTGCCGTGCGGGCTCCGCCGCCTGGCGCGCGGGCTCCTGGGCGGCGGTGTGGACGTCGTCACGGGTGATGGAGCCCTGCGGGCCCGTGCCCCGCAGGGTGGCCAGGTCCACGCCCAGGTCCTTGGCCAGCTTGCGGACCGGCGGCTTGGCGAGCACGCTCACTCTGCCGGGCGCCGGCGCCTGCTGGACCGGCGCCACCGTCTGCTGAACCGGCGCCACCGCCGGCTGGGCCGGTGCCGGTGCCTGCTGGGCCGGCTCGGGCGGCGCCTGGGTGGTGCCGGCTTCGGAAGGGGTGGCCTTGCGGGGGCGGCGTTTGGCCGCGCCGGTCTTGACGCCGTAGCCGACCAGGACGGGCGTGCGCTCCTCCTTGGGCGCGGGGCTGCCGTGCGCGCCCGGCTCGACGGCTCCCTCCGCGGGCGGGCGCGGCACCAGGTCCTCGGCCAGCGCCGCGGTCCTTTCGGCCGACTCCTCGTGCGGGCCGACCGGCTCGGCCGTGCCTGTGGAAGGGGCGGCTGCGGCCGTACCGGCGGCAGGGGCCTCGCCGGTGTCGACCGCGATGATCGGCACACCGACGTCGACCGTCTGCCCCTCCTCCGCCAGCAGGTCGGCGACGACGCCCGCCCACGGGGACGGCAGTTCGACGATCGACTTGGCGGTCTCGATCTCGACGACGATCTGGTTGACCTTGACGGTGTCGCCGGGCTTGACGTGCCAGCGGACGATCTCGGCCTCGGTCAGGCCCTCCCCTACGTCGGGGAGCTTGAATTCACGACGCATTCGAGGTCCCCCTCTCAGTAGGTGAAGGTGCGGTCGACGGCATCGAGGACCCTGTCCAGATCGGGCAGGTAGTGCTCCTCCAGCTTCGACGGCGGGTAGGGGGTCGAGAAGCCGCCGACACGCAGCACCGGCGACTCCAGGTGGTAGAAGCACGACTCGGTGATCCTGGCCGCGAGCTCCGCCCCGAAGCCGTTGTAGACGGGCGCCTCGTGGACGACCACGACCCTGCCCGTCTTGCGGGCCGAGTCCATGACCGCGGGGAAGTCCAGCGGGTTGAGCGAGCGCAGGTCGACGACCTCGATCGAGCGGCCCTCCTCCTGGGCCGCCGCGGCCGCCTCCAGGCACGTCTTGACCATGGGGCCGTAGGCGAGCAGCGTGACGTCGCTGCCCTGCCGTACCACGGAGGCCCGGTCGAAGGGCGTCCACCAGTCGGTGGTGGTGGTGTCGACGTCGGCCTTCTCCCAGTAGCGGCGCTTGGGCTCGAAGAAGATCACCGGGTCGTCGCTCTGGACGGCCTGCTGGATCATCGCGTACGCGTCGGCGGGGTTGCTGCAGGCGACAACGCGCAGGCCGCCGGTGTGGGTGAAGTACGCCTCGGGCGACTCGCTGTGATGCTCGACCGCGCCGATACCGCCTCCGCACGGGATGCGGACCACGACGGGCAGCTTGATGGCGCCGAGCGAGCGCAGCGGCATCTTGGCGAGCTGCGTGATGATCTGGTCGGCGGCGGGGAACACGAAGCCGTCGAACTGGATCTCGCAGACCGGCCGGTAGCCGCGCAGGGCCAGGCCGATCGCGGTGCCGATGATGCCCGACTCGGCCAGCGGCGTGTCGATGACGCGGTCCTCGCCGAAGTCCTTCTGCAGGCCGTCGGTGACGCGGAAGACGCCGCCGAGCTTGCCGACGTCCTCGCCCATGATGAGGACCTTCGGGTCGTCCTCCATGGCCCTGCGCAGGCCCTCGTTGATCGCCTTGGAGAGGGTCAGCATGGTCATGACTCGAAGCCCTCCAGGTAGGCGGCGTACTGGGCGCGCTCCTCGTCGATCAGCGCGTGGGACGACCTGTAGACGTGGTCGAAGATGTCGAGCGGCTTGGGGTCGGGCATCTCCAGGCAGCGTCTGCGCAGGTCGGCGCCCAGGTCCTCGGCCTCGGCCTCGATGGAGTCGATGAACTCCTGGTCGGCCAGCTCGTTCTTGAACAGGTACGCCTTCAGGCGCTCGATCGGGTCCTTCAGCTTCCACGCCTCCAGCTCGCTCGCCACCCGGTAGCGGGTCGGGTCGTCGGTGGTGGTGTGGGCGCCCATCCGGTAGGTGAACGCCTCGATCATCGTCGGCCCCTGGCCGGTCCTCGCGGCCTCCAGCGCCTTCCTGGTGACGGCCAGGCAGGCGAAGACGTCGTTGCCGTCCACGCGGACGCCGGGGAAGCCGAAGCCGGACGCCCTCCGGTACAGCGGGATGCGCGTCTGCTTCTCCAGCGGCTCGGAGATGGCCCACTGGTTGTTCTGGCAGAAGAAGACGATGGGGGCGTTGAACACGCTGGCCCAGATGAACGACTCGTTGACGTCGCCCTGGGAGGTGGCGCCGTCGCCGAAGTAGGCGATCGTGGCGGCGTTGGCGCCGTCGCGCTGGATGCCCATGGCGTAGCCGACCGCGTGGAGGGTCTGGCTGCCGATGACGATCGTGTAGAGGTGGAAGTTGTGCTCGGCGGGGTCCCAACCGCCGTGGTTCACGCCTCTGAACAGGCCCAGCAGCTTCACCGGGTCCACGTCGCGACACCAGGCGACGCCGTGCTCACGGTAGGTGGGGAAGGCCATGTCGGCGTCGGTGAGCGCCCGGCCCGAGCCGATCTGCGCGGCCTCCTGGCCGAGCAGCGAGGCCCAGATGCCCAGCTCTCCCTGGCGCTGCAGTGCGACGGCCTCCAGGTCGACGCGGCGGACGAGCACCAGGTCGCGGTAGAGGGATCTCACCTCGTCGGGCGTCAGGTCGATGTCGTAGTCGGGGTGCTCGACCCTCTCCCCTTCGGGGGTGAGCAACTGGACGAGCTCTGGAGGTGCTTCTGCACCACGAGAGGCGTCGACGGTCACGTGCCACTCCTGTGCGGTCGGGGCCGGTTCGCTGGGATTGCCATGCTTTTCCCGGCCTTTCCGGCGTACGGGCCATCTGGTGGTGGTTCGTACGCGTTTGGGGACATCGTGGCAGAGGTCACAGCCCTACGCGCAAGCCCCATGCCCTCCCCGTTCCCGATGGATCGCCTGCGAACCTTCCCGTTTCGAGGGGCGGAACCCCTCCGTCCGGGCGAGGTTCACCTTCCCAACGGAATGGTCAAGCCGGGATCTTCTCAGTGGTATCCCTCCGGTATACCCGGGTGTACGGCGGGACGGCGCTTTCCGGTGGGCCGTCCCCCTGAACGGCGAGCACGAACATGAGGCGTGTACGGGGATCCTCGGGTTCCAGGGTTTCAGGGGATGCAGGGCGCGACGCCCACGCCGGCTCAAGCGAGCCCCCTCCGGGAACGCCGGGCACGTGACCGAGCCCTGGCGGGCGGGTGGTGGGGTCGGGGCCTGTTCATCACGGGCAGGGCACTAGGCTGAACGCCGCAACCCGAACTTCACCTTCAGGAGGAGCGCCGTGGCGCGCGTCATCGTCGACGTCATGCTCAAGCCGGAAATCCTCGACCCGCAGGGGCAGGCCATCGCCCGCGCACTGCCGCGCCTGGGCTTCTCCGGCGTCTCCGAGGTTCGTCAGGGCAAGCGGTTCGAGCTCGAGCTCGCGGGCGAGGCCGACGAGGCCGCCCTTGCGGACGTCCGAAAGATGGCCGAGACTCTCCTCGCCAACACGGTGATCGAGGAGTACACCGTGAGGGTCGAGGGGTAGAACAGCACATTTGACACAGGGAAATCCCTATCACGGCTTAAAGCCGGGTTTCGCCATGCCACAATCCCACGGGCTTACCAACACTAAATAACAACAACGTGATTTTGCGGTTAGCCCTGATTTCACGGGGAAACCTCCTCCAGGTGAGATTCTGGAACCCGGAGGGGTCCGGTGGATATTGAGTTCTCGTTGGCGCTGCCCCGGGATGCGATCGGCATACCGATGGTCAGGCGAGTGCTAGGTGACGCGATGCGCTCACTCAGCGTGAGCGAGAGCTGCATCTCCGACATGCTGCTCGCGGTGTCTGAGGCCTGCTCCAACGCGGTGCGCCACGGCGGTCCCGCCAACAGGTACGAAGTGAGCGCGTCGATCGGCTACGGCCGCTGCGACGTGAAGGTGGCCGACGCGGGCGGCGGCCTGCCGTCGATGCCGCTGCACTACCCGCCGCCCGAGACGGAGAACGGGCGCGGCCTGCTCATCATGCGCTCGGTCGTCGACGAGATCTCCTTCGGCGTCACGCCGGGCCGGGGCACCACCGTCCACCTGCGCAAGCACCTGGCGTGGGACGACGAGGAAGGCGCCCGCCCCCGCGAGCTGGCCGCGGTCTGAGATCCCGGCCCCGGACGCTCAGCCTCCCCGAGCTGGACGCACGACTCCCGTAGCGGGACGCTCGGCCTCCCTGAGCTGGACGCACGGCTCCCCCAGCGGGACGCTCGCAGGGGCGCGAGAGGGCACCGGGCGGCAGCCGATACCCTGGAGGAACCGCCGCAGACCGCCGTCCACACAATGAGACGGTGGCGTGGCGTGCGCATTCCTCCGGAGGGGACGAAAGTCATGAGCGCTGCCCGTGTGGGCGTTGTCACGTTTCCAGGAACTCTCGACGACCAGGACGCAGCCCGTGCCGTACGGCTGGCGGGCGCGGAGGCGGTGCCGCTCTGGCACGGCGACCACGATCTGAAGGGGGTCGACGCGGTCTTCCTGCCCGGCGGCTTCTCCTACGGCGACTACCTGCGATGCGGCGCGATCTCCCGCTTCGCCCCGCTGATGGAGCAGCTCATCCCCGCGGCCCGCGGCGGACTGCCGGTCCTCGGAACCTGCAACGGCTTCCAGATCCTGTGCGAGGCGCACCTGCTGCCCGGCGCGCTGACCCGCAACGCCTCCCTGCACTACATCTGCCGCGACCAGCGCATCAAGGTCGAGTCCGCCTCGACGGCGTGGACCGCCGACTTCGCGGCGGGCCAGGAACTGATGCTGCCGATCAAGCACGGTGAGGGGCGCTACGTCGCCTCGGCCGAGACGCTCCAGGAGCTGGAGTCCAACGGCCAGGTGGTCTTCCGCTACCTCGGCGGCAACCCGAACGGCTCGCTCAACGACATCGCGGGCATCTCGAACGAGGCGGGCAACATCGTCGGCCTCATGCCGCACCCCGAGCACGCGGTCGAGGACCTGGTCGGCGCGCCGAGCACCGACGGCCTCGGCTTCTTCACCTCCATTCTCAAGAAGCTGGTGAACGCATGAACCTCGACACCGTGAAGCGGGCCGCCGACACGCCCGACGAGGCGATGCCGTTCGCCGAGCTGGGAATGAAGCAGGACGAGTACGACAGGGTCCGGGGGATCCTCGGCCGCCGTCCCACCTCCTCCGAGCTGGCCATCTACTCGGTCATGTGGTCCGAGCACTGCTCGTACAAGTCGTCCAAGGTGCACCTGCGGCAGTTCGCCACCAAGGCTCCCAAGTCCGAGGCGCTGCTGGTCGGCATGGGCGAGAACGCGGGCGTCGTCGACATCGGTGACGGCTGGGCCGCCACGTTCAAGATCGAGTCGCACAACCACCCGTCGTACGTCGAACCGCACCAGGGCGCGGCCACCGGCGTCGGCGGCATCGTGCGCGACATCATGTCGATGGGCGCGCGCCCGATCGCGGTCATGGACGCGCTGCGCTTCGGCGGCGCCGACCAGGCCGACACCCGGCGCGTCCTGCCCGGTGTCGTCGAGGGCATCTCGTCGTACGGCAACTGCCTCGGCCTGCCCAACATCGGCGGCGAGGTCGTCTTCGACCCCTGCTACATCGGCAACCCGCTGGTCAACGCGCTTTGCGTGGGACTGCTGCGCAAGGACCAGATCAAGCTGGCCACCGCGCCGGGCCCCGGCAACAAGGTCGTGCTCTTCGGCGCCTCGACGGGCCCCGACGGCATCGGCGGCGCTTCCGTGCTGGCCTCGGCGACGTTCGAGGACGAGTCCGAGGCGAAGCGGCCCGCCGTACAGGTGGGCGACCCCTTCATGGAGAAGTTGCTCATCGAGTGCTGCCTGGAGCTCTACGCCGCCGACGTGGTCGTCGGCATCCAGGACCTCGGCGCGGCGGGTGTCTCCTGCGCCACCACCGAACTGGCCGCCAAGGGCACCGGCGGCATGCACGTCGACCTCAACCTGGTCCCGCTCCGCGACTCCTCGCTCAGGCCCGAGGAGATCCTGATGAGCGAGTCGCAGGAGCGGATGATGGCCGTGGTGGCCCCGTCCGACATCCCGGCGTTCATGGCGATCTGCGAGAAGTGGGACGTGCCCGCCGTCGTGATCGGCGAGGTCACCGACACCGGCAGGCTCGTGATGACCTGGGACGGCTCGGTCATCGTCGACATCCCGCCGGGCACCGCCGCCGACGAGGGGCCCGTCTACGAGCGCCCCTTCCAGGAGCCCGCCGGCCAGGCCGCGCTGAACGAGGTCGTCGAGCTGCCGCGGCCCGAGGATCTGCGGGCCACGCTGCTCCAGTTGCTCGGCTCGCCCAACCTCGCCTCCAAGGAGTGGGTGACCTCCCAGTACGACAGGTACGTCCGTTCCAACACGGTGCTGGCCCAGCCGGCCGACGCCGGCATGCTGCGCATCTCGGAGGTCATGGAGGGCGCGACGCCGACGACCCGTGGCATCGCGCTCGCGACCGACGGCAACGGGCGTTACGCCAAGCTCGACCCCTACGCGGGTGCCCAGCTCGCGCTGGCCGAGGCGTACAGGAACGTCGCGGTGACGGGCGCGCGGCCGCTCGCCGTCACCAACTGCCTCAACTTCGGCTCGCCCGAGGACCCCGAGGTCATGTGGCAGTTCGCCGAGGCCACCCGGGGGCTCGCCGACGCCTGCAGGGCCCTCGGCGTCCCGGTGACCGGCGGCAACGTGTCCTTCTATAACCAGACGGGGGCGGCGGCCATCCACCCGACGCCCGTCGTCGGCGTGCTCGGCGTCATCGACGACGTCGCCAAGCGGGTGCGTTCCGGGTTCACGGAGGCGGGGCTGCGGGTCGCGCTGCTCGGCGAGACCGGCGACGAGTTCGGCGGTTCGGAATGGGCGCACGTCGCCCACTCCCACCTCGGCGGCCTGCCGCCGGAGGCCGACCTGGAGGCCGAGCGGGGCCTGGCCTCCGTCATGGTCGAGGCGGCCGCCAAGGGCCTGGTGGCCGGCTCGCACGACCTGTCCGACGGCGGCCTGGCGATCGCGCTGGCCGAGGCGTGCATGGTCAACGGGATCGGGGCGAAGGTCGCGCTGTCCGGCGACCCGTTCGTCGACCTGTTCAGCGAGTCGTCGGCCAGGGCGCTGGTCGCGGTGAAGGCCGAGCACTTCGAGGAGTTCGCGGCGCTGTGCGCGTCGTTCGAGGTGCCCTGCTACGGGCTCGGCGAGACCGGCGGTGACGCGCTGGTGGTGGAGGGCGTCTTCGAGGTGCCCGTCGCCGAGCTGCGCGAGGTCCACACGGGCACGCTGCCCGCGCTGTTCGGCTGAGGTCCCACCCGCAGGGGCCGGTA
>NZ_JBYITD010000063.1:0-29196 GCF_057708945.1 Nonomuraea sp. bgisy101 | reverse complement strand
GTCAAAGGGCAGCGCAAAGGGGCAGTGTAGCCGAACGGCACACGCCTGTCCACTTCGCTCTCGCTGCATGCTCCACGTTGTCCGCAGCATCGCCCGTCCGAGCGGAAACGTCAAGCCCGCGAGCCGGACTTTCGGCCAACTCAAAGCCTGGACGCTGGGATTTCTCCCCCTGGCGACAGATGGCTAGCACTAGGCCCCAAGACGATACCCGCGAGCCGGGGCCGCTAACGCTCTGTCACACCGTGGTCTGAACCCATGCTGACGATCGGTGGAACCGTGACGGTTCTACCCATTCTCAAAGACGCGCTAAACCTGGATTTTGATAACAATTGAATGTCGGGACATGCCCGGCATCAACTGCTGCCCACGAGGGTGGACAGGTCGCCCACCAGCCACCGCGAGCCATCCTTCACCATGACGAATCTAACCCGGTTCTGGATCACCTGCTGGCGCGGCTCGGCGTCCCCCTGCGCCTGCTTGGTCGTCCCCATGTTCACGAACAGCAGGACGGACACCCTGTCAGGCGTGGCGTCCTGCACCGCGGCCCCGGCGACCGAGACCTCCTGGACGGTCCGCTGCTCGATCGCCCTGGGCACGAGCGATCTGCGCAACTCCTGGTAGCGGCGGGTCAGCTCGCCGGTGGTCAGCGCCTGCGCCCTGTTCAGGTCGTCCTCGATCGTCCGGTAGTTGTAGGACAGCAGGTCGGGCGCCAGCGCCCTGGCCGCGACCATCGCCTGCTCCCCCGCCGCCCGCCCGCCGCGCAGGTGCTCCAGCTCCCCTCCCATCCGCAGCGACGTCCAGCCGAGGAAGGCCACGGCCACGGCCAGCACCGCCGCCAGCGCGACCCTCACAGCACCTGCTCCGCTTTCGCCACGAGCCAGCGCCCGCCGACCTTGGACAGGTCCATCGACCACCGGTAATAGCGGTCCTGCCGGGGCGTGCCCGTACCCTCCCAGTTGATCGTGGAGTCGGCGACGACCAGCACCTTGGCGGTGTCGCCGGCCATCGAGACCATCCCCGAGGCGCGCACCGCCCCCGTCTGCACGACCTTGTTGGCGATCGTGGTCTCCCTCAACTTGGGCGCCCCCGCGTGGTACTCGGCATACGCGGGCCCCGTCGAGGTCGCGAGGATCCTGGCGATGCTGGCGTCGGCGCTCTTGTAGTTGAGCGAAAGCAGGTTGAGCGCATGCGCCGCGGCCGCGTCGATCGCCGCCCGGCGGTCGGCGGCCGCGGCCTCCTCGTCGCGCAGCTGCGCGCTCAACCAGAAGGCGACCCCCGCCACCAGCACAAGGACCGCCGCCAGCGCGATGGTCAGCCTGCGCACCACGGTCACCGACCGGGAGGAGTCAGCAGTGCCTGCCATATCGCGGGATCATAACGCTCGCCCCATTCCTCCAGGCCCGGAATGCTCGGGTGGGCAGGTGTGGCGTGCCCCTGTCCGCCGTCCCGCCGCCTTCCGGAATCCCGCCGCCCGGCTCCCGGACGGCCGAACCCCCGAACGGCCGGCATCTCTGAACAGCCGGCCCCCTGAACGGCTGGCACCCCTGAACAGCCGGCCCCCTGAACGGCTGGCACCCCTGAACAGCCGCCGCCACAGGTCGGGACGTCACCTCTGAACAGCCGCCACCACAGGTCGGGACGTCACCCGCCACCAGTCCTCCGACGGCGACCGCGCCTGCCCCGGCTCATGACGAGGGTCGGCGCGGCGCCGAGGTCACGAACCACGCCCGCCGCGGCGCCGAGGCGGGCCGGCAGATGTCGGAGATCGGCGAGCGCGCCATCCGCGAGTGTCCGTCATGCCGGGCGGGTCGAGGCAGGTGAGCGTCCCGTCCGTCCCCTGTCGGGACTGCTTCCTGGGCACCGTACGGCGGGGCCGGGATCTGTGACGACGGCGGAGATCGTCGCCCGGCGGACGGCCCGGCCGGCAGCCCGTCCCGAGTGCGGCTCGGCGGCGTGCGGGTGGTCTCGTCGAGGGAGGGGCGGCTTCGGGCTGCGGGCCGTACGGGGGACTTCTGCCTCTCAGCGCGCGGCCGCGGGCAACTTCCCGCGCGATGAGCCAGATCTTGTGGAGCGTGATGGATCCGGGCCGCGGAGCGTGGGCGTGGTGGCGGGTCAGTGCACGCCGTTCATGTGGGCGTTGATGAGCCTGGGGTACTCCTCCAGCCAGTTCCGGCCACGCTCGTCCACGAAGGAGCCCTGCGGCGGGATCACCCCGTTGGCCGCCAGCCACGAACCCGGCGGCTTCTGGGTGCGGCGGATGCCGTTCCCGCTGGGCATCAGCTGCGGCGGGATCGGCGGCAGCGCGCCGGGGTCGTGGCCCAGCTGTGCCTCGGCCTCCAGCTCGGAAATGTCCTTCTCCTCCGACATGCCGATCGGGCCGTGCCTGCGGGCGTTGAGGAACTGCCTGACCACAGGCTCGTCGCTGGACAGCAACATCTCCCTCGGGCCGAACATCACCAGCTCGCGCCGAAACAGCAGCCCGATGTCGTCGGGGACCGTGCGCGCGGTGTTGATGTCGTGGGTGACGATGAGGAAGGTCGCCTCGATCTCGGCGTTGAGGTCGACGATGAGCTGGTTGAGATAGGCGGTACGGACCGGGTCGAGGCCCGAGTCCGGCTCGTCGAACAGGATGATCTCGGGGTCGAGTACCAGGGCCCTGGCCAGCCCGGCGCGCTTGCGCATACCACCGGAGATCTCGCCCGGCAGCTTGCCCTCAGCTCCGACGAGGCCGACCAGCTCCATCTTCTCCATGACGATCTGGCGGATCTGTGACTCGTTCTTCCTGGTGTGCTCGCGCAGCGGGAAGGCGATGTTGTCGTAGAGGCTCAGCGACCCGAAGAGCGCGCCGTCCTGGAAGAGCACCCCGAACAGGCGGCGCAGCTCGTAGAGCTTGTTCTCGCTGCAGTTGGCCAGGTCGTAGCCGTCGATCCAGATGTGGCCGCGCTCGGGCCGCAGCAGGCCGACGAGGGTTTTGAGGAAGACCGACTTGCCGGTGCCCGAGGGCCCGAGCAGGACGGAGATCTCGCCCGCGGGGAGGGTCAGCGAGACGTCCTCCCAGATGACCTGCCGACCGAACGACTTGGTCAGCCCGTCGACCACGACCTCGACGCCCACAGGTCACCCTCCACTTGGCTGGTGGTAACGAGACGAACACATTACTTACGGCCGTAACGGAGCTTCCCGCGAATTGGAATCCATTCCAATAATTCGACGGGATTGTTACTGGGCGGTTATGTCAGCGCGTGGAGGGCGGGACGCAACAGCCTCGCCACCTCTTCGGCGGGGACGTCGCGCAATTCGTCGAGGTCGAGGAGCTGGTGGCCGATGGTGACGCCCAGCAGGATCAGGGTGATGAGCGCGGCCTTGAGCCTGGCGTCGCGCCCTTCGATCGCCGCACTGATCTGCTCGATCTGCCTGCTGAAAGTCGCGCGGGCGGACGCGGCGGCCTCCGGGTGGGTGAGCATCGAACGCATCGTCGCCAGCGAGCTCTGGGGCAGCTCGCCCAGCTTGACCCCCAGGGATCCGAGCAGGTCGTCGACCAGCCGCCCCGCGTCCTCGGGCTCGACGTGGACGGCCCGCTCGAACAGGCCCTGCTTGCTGCCGAAGTGCTGCATGACCAGGGCGGGGTCGACGCCCGCCGCGGTGGCGACGGCCCTGATCGTGGTGCGTTCGAAACCCTTCTCGGCGAACGAGGCCCGGGCCGCTTCGAGGATCCTCTGCTCGGTCCTTGCCCTGCGTTCGGCGCGCGTCGGAGTCACGCGGTCACTCTACTTCTCCCCTTGTTCACTCAACGGTTGTTGAGTAAGTTGGGCCGCATGACAGCGATCGTCACGCGTTTCCATGAGGCCATGCTCCACAAGTCGGCCGACGAGCTCGCCGACCTCTACGCCGAGGACGGCGTCCACGAGTTCCCCTTCCTGATGCCGGGCATGGTCGAGCGCTACAACGGCAGGGAGGAGATCCGAGCCGGATACAAGGCCTCGTGGGGCGCCACGCCGGCCTCCGTCGCGGAGATCCGCAACGTCGTCATCCACCAGAGCACCGACCCCGAGGTGCTCGTGGTCGAACACGAGACCGCCGTCACGGTGTACGGCCGGCCGTACACCGTCCCGGGGCTGCTCGTACTGCGTGTACGCGAAGGGAAGATCATCCACACCCGCGATTACATGGACGCCACGGCCGTGGCCAGCCTGCGGTCAGGTCATACAGAGTGACGCCGCCGACCGTTCTCGCGGTGAAGTTCTCCTGCACCCAGGCGGCGATCCTGGCGGCCTCGTCGCTGCCGCCCGCCGCGGCTCCCGCCCTGCGGCCCATCGCCATGCCGCCGCCGGTGAAGTAGTGGATCTTCCCGCTCTCGACGTGGTCCTGGAACTGGGCGAGGGTGGGCGCGGGATCGGTGCCGTTGAACCCGCCCACGGCCATCACGGGGAGCTCTGTGGCGAGCTGGAAGCCCGCCGCGTTGTTCGAGCCGACCGTGGCGGCGACCCAGGTGTACGGCGCCGCACCGGCCTTGAGCAGCGCGGTGACCTCGGCGCTGGGGGTCGCCGCGTTCAACAGCCCGCCGCCTCCGCCCCGCCCACCGGTCACTCCGCCGTCCTGCCCGTCGACCTGGCCGGCGCTCGGCCCACCATCCAGTCCATTACCTGGCCCGCCGTCCGCCCCGTCTCCCTGCCCGCCACCCGGGCCACCGTCCTGGCCGCTGCCTGGCCAGCCGCCACGGCCGCCGTTCTGGTCACCGTCCTGCCCGCCGGGGGCACCGTTCGACGAACCGCGGGTAGCGCCCATGCGACCCCACGCTCCCCCGTCAGGACCGCCAGGACGACCGGGCCCGCCGCCGAAGCCACCCGTTGAGGGGCCCGCGGTGGGGATCGCACCCGAGTGCGCCGAACCCGCCGTGTCCACGGCATACGCCACGGGCCCGGCCAGGCACGCCACCACGGCCGCCGCCGCGGCCACCCCTATAACCCTGCCCCACACCCGCCCTGCGGCGCCCCCTGACCGGGCCGCCTCGACAGCACCGCTCCCCGAGGACACGCCAAGAACCCGTCCCGCGTCGAGCTCGGCCCGAGTCCGCCCTTCAGCGCCGCTCCCCTCGGACGCGCCTAGGGTCGGTCCCGTAGCGCGCCCTGCCGGTGTCGTCTCCCGAGGATCGTCCTCCATGGACGCTCCCTGAACCCGTTCACGAGCGACGGTCCCCGAGAACATCCCCAGCACCCGTTCGTGAGCGACAGCCTCCGAGGACGCTCCCTGAACCCATTCGTGAGCCGCGGTCTCCGAGAACGTGCCCAGCATCCATTCGTGAGCGACAGCCTCCGGGAACGTGCCCGGCACCCATCCGCCGGCGACAGCCTCCGAGGACGCGCTCGACACTTGTTCACGAACAGCGGGACTCGGGGACGTGCATGGCGACCGCGTGTCGGGGTCGGCCTCCTCAGGCGCGCCCGGCAACCGCCCCACACCGCTGACGGCTCCACCACCCGACCGCGTCGCAACCACAAGCGCGGCGGCAGCGGCCACCGGCCACCAGAACGACCGGTCCGAGCCACGCGTTCCACTCCGAGCTGCGTGACAGCAGCACCCACGACCACACCGCCGTCACGGCCACCGTCAGCGCCAGAGTTCCAGCCGCCCACAACGATCGCCGATAAGACCACAGCACCGCCGTCCCCATGCCCACCAGAGCGGCGATCGCCGGAGCAAGGGCCACCGTGTAGTACGCGTGGAAGATGCCCTGCATCAGGCTGAAGATCAGCCCGGTGACCAGCAGCCAGCTCCCCCACAGCGCGAACGCCGCCCACGCCGCGTCGGAACTCGTTCCCGCATACGCCCTACCCCTGCCCGTCCTGCCCGCCCTGCCGGCATCCGCATGAGCCGCGCCTGTGTCCGTGATCGCGCGGGTGCGTCGCTGCGTCCAGAGGCCCACCGCCAGCAGTATCAGCGCCGCGAGCAGCAGTCAGGCGATCTGCCCTCCCGCTTCGGTGTCGAACAGCCGCAGCCACCCGGCCTGCTCGTTGAGGTTGCCGAGGCCGCCGTAGTCGTCACCGTTCAACCGCCCGATGCCGTTGTAGCCCAACGCGAGCTCCAGCACGCTGTTGCCCTGCGAACCCCCGATGTAGGGCCGTTCGCTCGCCGGCACCAGCGCGACCGCCACCGGCCACCAGCCCGCCGCCACCAGCATCGCGCCGCCCGCCAGAACCAACTGCCACAGCCGCCGCCCGAACAAGGCAGGCGCCGCCACCAAATACACCAGCGCGAACCCTGGCAGCACCACGAACGCCTGCATCATCTTCGCCAGAAACCCGAACCCGACGCACACTCCCGCCAGCACCAGCCACCGCGTCGAGGCCCGCTCCTGCGCCCGCACCACGCAGGCGGCGCATGCGGCGCAGTGCCCGACGGCGCAGCGCCCGACGGCGCAGCGCCCGACGGCGCAGCGCCCGACGGCGCAGCGCCCGACGGTGCAGGCGGAAGACGCGCGAAGCAAACGCAGGAGATGGGCGCAGACGGCAAGCTCGGCAGACGGCAGACGGCAGACGGCAGGCGCAGGCGGCAGGCGCGAGAGGCGGACGCGGGAGACAGGAGCAGGCGGCAGCCTCGGGAGGCAGAGGGCAAGCGGCAGGCCAGGCGGGCGGCGAGCGGCAGGCTGGGCACGCGGCGGACAGCAGGCGGCGGGCGGCAGCGGGCGATTCTCGCGACCGGCCCCGGAGGGACCGGCGGGTCCTGCGGCCCGGACACTGCGGCCCGACGGCCGGCGAACGGTAGGTCGGCGCGAACGGCGGCCCACCGAACAGGAGTCCGGCGAACGGCAGTCCGACAAACGGCGGCCCGGCGAATGGCAGGTCTGCGCGAACGACGGCCCGCCGAACAGGAGTCTGGCTAACGGCAGTCCGACGAATCGGGAGTCTGGCTAACGGCGGTCCGACAAACGGCGGCCCGGCGAACGGCTGGTCGGCGCGAACGGCAGGTCGGCGACTCCCGGAAAGGCACCGGGAAAACAAAAAGAGCGGAACCCACCCGGCACCAGGGTGTGTTCCGCTCTTTCTGAAAAGACGCGCCGTCTTACTTGACGGTGACGGTGGCGCCGGCGCCCTCGAGGGCAGCCTTGGCCTTCTCCGCCTGCTCCTTGTTGACCTTGCCGTCGAAGACCGGCTTCGGAGCGCCGTCGACCAGGTCCTTGGCCTCCTTCAGGCCGAGGGAGGTCAGCGCGCGGATCTCCTTGATGACCTGGATCTTCTTGTCGCCGGCGGCCTCGAGGATGACGTCGAACTCGTCCTGCTCCGCGGCCTCCTCAGCGGCGGCGGCCGGGGCGGCAGCGGCGGCAACGGCGACCGGGGCGGCAGCCTTGACGTCGAAGGTCTCCTCGAACAGCTTCACGAACTCGGAAAGCTCGAGGAGGGTCATCTCCTTGAACGCGTCGAGCAGCTCGTCGGTGCTGAGCTTCGCCATGATGTTTCCTCCGTATGGATCTTGCTAAATGGTGTTACGGGACCGCGGTGAAGTTGCGGCAATCCCCGGTCTTACTCGCCCGCCTCCGCGCGCTTGGCGCGAAGGGCGTCGGCCAGCTGAGCCATGTTGGTGGGCAGCGCGGCGAACACGGCGGCAGCAGCGGACTGCTTCGCCTTCATCGCGCCGGCCAGCTTCGCGAGGAGAACCTCGCGGGACTCGAGGTCAGCGAGCTTGGTGATCTCGGCAGCATCGAGGGCCTTGCCCTCCATGAAGCCGCCCTTGATCACCAGAAGGGGATTGGCCTTGGCGAAGTCACGCAGACCCTTGGCGGCCTCGACCACGTCGCCCGTCACGAAGGCGACGGCCGTCGGGCCGACCAGCAGCGAGTCGAGACCCGTCACGCCGGCCTCGTTGGCCGCGATCTTGGTCAGGGTGTTCTTCGCCACGGCGAACTTCGCGTTCCCACCGAGCGACTTACGCAGCTCCTTGAGCTGTGCGACGGTGAGACCGCGGTACTCGGTCAGAACGGCGGCGCTGCTGCCCTCGAACTCGCTCTTGAGCTCGGCAACCGCTGTCGCCTTATCCGCCCTCGCCATGGGCCTCCTTCCAGATGTGCCGCCGGCGAAGGCCTCTGAACATGAAACAAGCCCCGGCGCAGGCGCACGGGGCTCCATCCATGTGAAGATCACACGGAAGAACTTCGCATCTCACCTACGCGGGTCGTCCACGCTGTGTGGATCCTTCGGTCACCGGGCCTTGAGGCACCCAGCGACGACCGGCGGTCTTTGGCAAGCATCAGAATAGGGGGCGATCCGTCAAGATGCCAAATCGCCCCCTGCCGGGATCAGTTCCTGGGAAGGTCACCCACCTGGTCGGCGGGCGGCGCGGCGATGGAGACCGGCTCGTTGAAGCCCTTGAAGAACAGGTTGGCGTTGAACTTCCCGCCCTTCTCCTCACCGGACATGGTGAGCTTGCGCGGCAGTCCGTCCGAGCCGACCCAGATGTCGAAGGTGACGTTCTGGAGCTCGGCGAGGTGCTCCTTGGCCTGTGCCTGCTCCTCGGCGGGCAGCTGTGCCACGGCCGTGTCCACCGGGAACGTGCCGCCGTAGTGGGTGGTGTCGACACCGCTCATGCTCTCGGTGCCGACCTGCTTGACGTTCTGCGAGGCGGTGACGAGCTTGGTGACGTTCGCCAGGTCGAACCGCTGGACCTGGTCGAGGAACTGCTTGGACTCCGCGCCTCCCTCGCTCACCGGGATCTTGATCCACGGCTTGGTGGCGCCCAGCACCTTGTTCAGCGTCTCGACCTTCACATAGACGTTGTCGCCCTGCAGAACGGCGCGCGCGCCGCCCGGAAGGCTCTGCCCGCCGAAGTTGGCGGTGTCGAGCGTCAGGTCGGCGGCAAGCTGCGGCTTGCTCTGGTAGACCATGCGCCCCTGAACCTTGCCGGTACCCTCCTGCGGATGGGTCACGTCGACCACGCCGTCGACGGTGTAGCTGGTGACTTCCTGCGTCTTCTGCGCGGCCTGCTCCAGGACCTCGGCGGCGGCCAGCTTGGCCTGAATGGGCACCGCACCTGACGCGGTCGATCCGGTCGATCCACAACCCGCGACCGCGACGAGGGCGGCGGCGCCCGTCGCGGCGACGGCGAGAGTAATCCTGCGCTTCAGCATGCTTTCGACACTACGTCTCCGATTCACGCTTTTCGGCTTCCCTGGACCAACTCAGGGAAACTCCAGGGTCATCCCTGAGCCCCGTGTTTCCAGGCGATCCGGCGCCTGAGCCAGGTACGTGATCTCGGGCGATCCCTGCCTGCCCGCTCACGAGGATCCGCGCCACTCCGCTCAAAACGACCAGCCTGTACGGCAAGCCCCCACCAAGCGCCACCCTCGGCACGTGGCCGGCGTCTGTCCAGGGATACGCCTCACCGAGCGCACGTGGCCGGCCGCCGTCACGGAACGTCCGGTCGTCCGTTGCGGCGGGAAGCGGCGGGTCACGAGAAGCGTCCCCTGGACGGACGGCCACCACGGGACCACGGAGGCGCCCGACCCGGCATGCCGTAAAGAACGAAGAGTCCCGGCAGAACGAAAGACCCCGGCGGGACAACAAAGACCCCGGCGGGACAAGGAATCCCGACAGGACGAAAGACCCCGGCAGGAGGAAGAATCCCCGAGAGGATGAAAGAGCCCCCGGGGGAACGCGGAAGGCCCCCGCAGGAGTCCTGCGGGGGCCTTCACGGGCGTGGAAGGGATCAGCCCTCGAGCTCGGCGGTCAGCGCGCGAGTCAGGTTGGGGTCGACCGGGACGCCGGGGCCCATCGTGGTGGAGAAGGTGACCTTCTTCAGGTAGCGCCCCTTGGCCGCGGACGGCTTGAGACGCAGCACCTCGTCAAGGGCGGCGGCGTAGTTCTCGATGAGCTGGCGGTCATCGAACGACGTCTTGCCGATGATGAAGTGGAGGTTCGCCTGACGGTCGGTACGGAACTCGATCTTTCCGCCCTTGATGTCGGTCACGGCCTTGGCCACGTCCGGCGTCACGGTGCCAGTCTTCGGGTTCGGCATCAGACCACGCGGGCCGAGGACGCGGCCCAGGCGGCCGACCTTGCCCATCAGGTCGGGGGTGGCGACGACGGCGTCGAACTCGTTCAGGCGGTTGCCCTTGGCGATGTCGTCGATCAGCTCGTCGGCTCCGACGATGTCGGCGCCGGCCTCGCGGGCAGCCTCGGCACGGTCACCGGTCGCGAAGACCAGGACCCGGGCGGTCTTACCGGTGCCGTGCGGGAGGTTGACCGTGCCGCGCACGATCTGGTCGGCCTTGCGAGGGTCGACACCCAGCCGCAGCGCCACCTCAACGGTGGCGTCGAACTTGGTGGTGGTGGTGGCCTTGGCCAGCTTCGCGGCCTCGGCGGGGCTGTAGAGCTTCTCGCGGTCGACCTGGGCCGACGCGTTCTTGTGCGCCTTGCTGCGCTTCACTTCGGGTCTCCTTGGTGGAGTCTGTGGTCGCGGGCCAGCGCGTGGCCCTCCCACGGGTGGAACAGGACGGTCTTACTCAGCGACGGTGATGCCCATCGACCGGGCGGTGCCGGCGATGATCTTCTCGGCGGCCTCGATGTCGTTGGCGTTGAGGTCGGGCATCTTGGTCTCGGCGATGCTGCGCAGCTGCTCGCGGCTCAGCTTGCCGACCTTGTCCTTGTGGGGGACCGCAGAGCCCTTGTCGAGGCCGAGCGCCTTCTTGATCAGCTCAGGCGCCGGGGGCGTCTTCGTGATGAAGGTGAAGCTGCGGTCCTCGAAAATGGTGATCTCAACGGGGATGATGTTGCCCCGCTGGGCTTCGGTGGCAGCGTTGTACTGCTTCACGAAGTCCATGATGTTGACGCCGTGCGGACCGAGGGCGGTACCGACCGGCGGGGCGGGCGTGGCCTGGCCAGCGGGAAGCTGGACCTTGACCAGTGCCGCGATCTTCTTCTTCGGAGGCATGTGTCCTTCTCCGGGTCCTGATCGTGGTGCCGTCCGCTCGCGGGTGCGGGCGGACATGTCGGAAGGCCGCCCTTCGCGAGGGACGGCCTGCCGAACGTCATGTCGACGGAAAACGTGTGACGGATCTCCGGCGGCTAGCGCACAGCCGGGGTCACGCGTTCCTCGTCAAGTGTATGCGAGCCTGTCAGATCTTAGAGACCTGGTTGAACGACAGCTCGACGGGGGTCTCGCGACCGAAGATCGATACCAGCACCTTGAGCTTCTGCGACTCGGGGCTGATCTCGCTGACCGAGGCGGGCAGCGTGGCGAACGGGCCGTCCATGACGGTGACCGACTCGCCGATCTCGAACTCGACCGTGGGGCCCGTGGCGGTCTTGGCGGTGGCCTTCTTGGCCTCCTCCGTCGGCTCGGGCGCCAGCAGCTTGGCGACCTCGTCGAGGCTGAGCGGGCTCGGCTTGTTGGACAGGCCGACGAAGCCGGTCACGCCGGGCGTGTTGCGCACGGCGGCCCAGGACTCGTCGGTGAGGTCCATGCGCACGAGCACGTAGCCGGGCAGCACACGCTCCTTGACCGGGACCTTCTTGCCGCTCTTGAACTCCTGGACGGTGTGCGTGGGCACCTCGACCTGGAAGATGTAGTCCTCCATGTTGAGCGACACGTTGCGGCTCTCGATGTTGGACTTCACGCGGTTCTCGTAGCCGGCGTAGGAGTGGATGACGTACCACTCGCCGAGCTGGCCGCGCAGCGAGCGCTTGAACTCCTCGACAGGATCGACGTCTTCCTCGACCTCGGCCGCCTCGTCGACGGTCACCGGAGCCTCTTCGGACTCCTCGGTCTCCTCGACCTCGTCGTCGTCGGCGTCCTCGGCCTCATCGAACTCGGTCTCCTCGACCTCGTCGATGGCCTCCTCAGCGGAGACGTCGTCGTCCCACTCCTCGCGAGGGGTGTCTGAAGTCTCGGACACGGTGACTTTTCCTCTTTCGTCGAATCGAATGGTGCCCTGTCAGGCGTCGGGTCAGCTGCCGCCGAAGATCCGCAGGACGCCCTCCGTGAACAGGGCGTCAAGCCCCGACACGATCGCAACCATGATCAGAACGAATACCAGAACGACCGTGGTGTAGGTGATGAGATCCTTACGCGTCGGCCAGATGACCTTGCGCAGCTCGTTGACGACCTGCCGATAGAAAAGGGCGGGTGAAGTGCGCTTCTGCTTCTTCTCACCGCTCGGCTTGCCTGCGGTCTCGCTGTGCGTGTCGATCGCCACAGTCCTCACCTGATCTGTCGTATCCAACGCAGTTGCGCGGCGCGCTTGCACGCCTTGCTGCGCGGACCGCACTCAGCAGGGCAAGAGGGACTCGAACCCCCAACCGCCGGTTTTGGAGACCGGAGCGCTACCAATTGCGCCATTGCCCTATGTCGTCAACCACACTACAACGATTGACTGCCTGCCCGGACCGATCGCCACATCGACATGCGGCGGCAGGACCATGCGAAAGTGTACGGGGGAATGACCGCTACGTCGAACCAGACACGATCGCCCAGGTAGCGGCCTTCTGCCCGCACTACGATGGTCGTCATGTCCAGCCGCATCTCCGCACGCGTTTCCGCGATCTCAGAGTCCGCCACGCTGGCCGTCGACGCCAAGGCGAAGGCCATGAAGGCGGCAGGCCGCCCGGTCATCGGCTTCGGCGCGGGCGAGCCCGACTTCCCCACGCCCGGCTACATCGTCGACGCGGCGATCGAGGCGGCGCGCGATCCGCGGTTCCACAAGTACACGCCGGCAGGGGGCCTGCCCGAGCTGAGGCAGGCGATCGCCGCCAAGACCCTGCGCGACTCCGGCTACGAGGTCGACGCCTCGAGAGTCCTGGTGACCAACGGCGGCAAGCAGGCCGTCTACCAGGCGTTCGCCACGCTCCTCGACCCGGGTGACGAGGTGCTGGTCGTCGCGCCGTACTGGACCACCTACCCGGAGGCGATCAAGCTGGCCGGCGGCGTGCAGGTCGACGTCGTCACCGACGAGACGAGCGGCTATCTGGCCACGGTCGAGCAGCTGGAGGCGGCACGCACCGAGCGGACGAAGGTGCTGCTGTTCGTCTCGCCGTCCAACCCGACCGGCGCGGTCTACTCGCGCGAGCAGGTGGAGGCCATCGGCCGCTGGGCGGCCGAGCACGACCTGTGGGTCGTCACCGACGAGATCTACGAGCACCTCGTGTACGGCGACACCGAGTTCACCAGCATCGCCACTGCAGTCCCCGAGCTCGGCGACAAGGTCGTCATCCTGAACGGCGTCGCCAAGACCTACGCGATGACGGGCTGGCGGGTCGGCTGGCTGATCGGCCCGCCCGACGTGGTGAAGGCCGCGACGAACCTGCAGTCCCACGCCACCTCCAACGTCGCCAACGTCTCGCAGATCGCCGCGCTGGCCGCCGTGTCCGGCGACCTGTCGGCGGTGGCCGAGATGCGCGAGGCGTTCGACCGGCGGCGCAAGACCATGGTGAGGATGCTCAACGACATCCCCGGCGTGCTCTGCCCCGAGCCTCTGGGCGCCTTCTACGTCTACCCGTCGGTCAAGGCGCTGCTCGGCAAGGAGATCAGGGGCAGGCGCCCGCAGACGTCCGCCGAGCTGGCCGAGCTGATCCTGGAGGAGGCGGAGGTCGCCGTCGTCCCCGGCGAGGCTTTCGGCACTCCTGGCTACTTCCGCCTGTCCTACGCGCTGGGTGACGACGACCTGGTCGAGGGCGTCAGCCGCCTGCAGAAGCTGCTGGCCGAGGCGAGCTGAGTCACGGGAGGGGCGGCCCGTCCCTCCCGTGATCACCACACGTCGAGCTGCGGGAACCCGTCCTCGCCGTTGCCGCCGCCGAACACCGCCACGCCTGGCCGTTCCAGCCACATGGCGTAGGTGGAGCCGCCGCGTGACCAGGTGACGGCGGGTCTGCCGCGCAGAACGGCGGGCTCGGCGCCCTCCACCATGCCGTCCAGCGCCCCGACCCCGCACACCACGCCCACCGACAGGCGGTCCGAGGTGCCCGGTCTGGTCCAGGTGTAGCCGTAGACCCGTCCCTTCGTGACGATCCCGTCGAAGGCGGAGAACGACGCGCCCAACGGGTACGACTCCGTCAAGGGCGTCTCCTCGGAGCGCCCCGCGACCTGGACGCCCCGCACGGCCTGCCGTCCCGGCAGCGCCTCCCCCGATGGCGGCAGGGTGGCCGATCGCCCGTCGCAGGCGGTCCCGTTGACCGGCTCCATGCTCGGGTCGCGCTCAGGCATGCGCGGCACGGACCCGGTCCGCGGCACCCGCAGGCCCTTCATCGCCCGGTCGATGTCGCGGCTCGCGGTCACGACGACGGCTAGTCCCTCGTCGACCCGCCACACCTCGCGCCTGCCTCCCGGCACGACCGCGCGGATCCTGTCTCCAGGGCCCACCCGCGCGGTGCCTGCCACGCGCACGCCGAGCCGCCCCTCTACCCAGTCCTCCGTGTCGAGGCGGCCCCGGTGGACCTCGACGCGGAGCTCGTCGCCTCCCGCACGCCACAACCCCGTGGTGGAGGTCGAGTACTCGGCGAGGCCCGCCGTGGTGGACACGCGCGTCATGCCGAGGGGGTCGATCCTGATCCCGTCCACCTCGCGCTCGCCCTGTCGCTCCACGCCTGCCACGCGGATGCCCTTCGCCACCGCCATGAGGTCGTTGGCCAGGTCGTCGCTCACGTGGACGCGGACGCCGTAGCCCGGTCTGACCGTCCACAGCGACATCCGGCCCTTGGGGGCGCCGCCGGCGCCCACGACCCTGCCCGTGAGCGCGCGATGCCCGTCCACGATCGTCCCGGTCAGGTCCAGGAAGCGCTCGTCGGTGCCCCACGACACCTCGGACAGGCGCTTCACGGTGCGTGCCCGCTCTCCCCTGACCACCTCGATCGAGATCCAGCTGCCCGCCCTGTTCCACCACCTGCCGAGACCGTCGAGACCGCCGTCCGCGCCCGCCGAGAACCCCGGTGGCAGGTGGGTGACCGTGAGGCCCTCGAAGCTCGCAGGGAGATCACGCGAGGCCGGGACGGGGCTGATTCCTTCGGTGATGCGGTCGATCTCGGGCTCCAGGTTGTCGCTCACCTTCAGGACGAACCCGAGCCCCGGCTCCTGCAGCCACAGCCGTCCATGGCCGACCATCAGGCTTCCCTGCCCGTCCCTGTAGCCCGGCTTCCCGTTGACGGTCGTCCTGATGCCGTCGCCCCAGTCTCCGGCGCTCCAGGCGGCGAGCTCCTTCAGTGAGGCCGCGTGCTGGCCCCTGACGCTGATCAGCGTGACCCGCCTGTCGCCCGCGCCGGTCCACGTCTTCGCCGTCTCCCCGTCGCTCCTCGTCATGACGCCCTCCAGGTGGACGCGGGGCGGAAGGTAGGAGACGCGCATGCCTTCCACGACACCGCCCGCCGGTCCAGTGGGATCGGTCATCAGCAGTTCCTCGGCGATCATGCGCGTCTCGGCGGCGAGGTTCCCGCCGACCGTCACCCTGAGGAGCACGCCCTGCCGTTCGGTCCACACCAGGTCCGTGCCGTCGGCGGAGATCCTGGCCTCCCTGCCCCGCGTGGACGTCCGCCGCCCTCCGGCCATCAGCCCCGGCGTGTCGAGGTCGCCGGTCTCGCCGTACCTGCTGACCCGCACCATGTCGGCGCCCGCGCTCCAGGTCAGCGTGCCCGCCAGCAGCTCGCCTTCGCCCGACCTGCCCTGGACGGGCTCGCCCAGGCCAGGAGGCAGGTGGCGGACCTGGACGTCGTCGAGCGTGCCCGTGGTGCTGGGCGTGGTGGCCACCCGCTGCTCGTCCCTGAGACCCAGCGCCCAGCCGGCCAGCGCCAGCGCGAGCGCGGTCACCACCGCCACGATCCCGTGCCTGGTACGGCGGCGCCGCCGCGAGAGCCGTACCACCTGCTCCACGAGGCCAGGTGCGGCGGCGAGGCGGGCGCTGTCCTCGGCCATCGCCTGCCGCAGCTCGCTCTCAAACATCGCTCGCCACCTCCTCCACGACGATCAGGCCGCGCAGCTTGGCCAGCGCCTTGGCGGCCTGGCTCTTGACCGTGCCGACCGAGCACCCCAGGGTCTCGGCCGTCTGCGCCTCGGTCAGGTCCTCCCAGTAGCGCAGCACCACGACCGCGCGCTGCCTCGGCGGCAGCAGGCGCAACCCGTCGGCGAGGACCTGTCGCAGCTCGACCCCCGAGTCCGCGCCCGCGACCGGCACCTCGGGGAGCGTGCCTGTCGGGATGATGCGCAGGATGGCGCGGCGCCTGGCGCGGTTGATCGCCGTGTTGACGATGATGCGCCTGACGTAGGGCTCGGGGTCGACGTCCTTGCGCAGGCGGTGCCAGTTTCGGTACGCGCGCTCCAGCGCGGTCTGCAGGACGTCCTCCGCGTCCTCGTGCGACCCGCAGGAGAGGTAGGCGAGCCGTAAGAGGCTGGTGCCCCGCGCCGCCACGTAATCGGCGAACGCGGTCACTCGGTGGTCTCCATGTCCCCTGTGTACGTCTGGGCCCGCGAAAGGGTTGCCTCGCCCGGATCAGGCGGGCGACTGGACGGAGGCCGCCAGCGGGATCAGGGACTCCACGAGGGTGTCGCTGACGCGGATCCACGCGCCCGTGCCCGTGCGTTCCAGCCAGACGATCATCATGCCGCCGCTCGGATGGCCGCCGACGACGGCCGGTCTGCCGCGGACCGTGGTCTCGCGGGGCGAGGTGACGGTGGCGCGCCTGCGGTAGGTGTCCCAGTCGGCGGCGACGGTGCCGTGCTCGACCTGGACCTCCACGAACGTGGAGCCCGAGGCGTAGCGGGCCCAGCCACCCTCGACGCCCGGCTCGGGTTCGACGGCGCCGCCGCCCGTGCGGGTGAGCCCCGGCGGCAGGTAGGTGAGCCAGAAGTTGTCGGCGACCACCGTGATGCCGGGGCTGGTCGCCGTCGGGTCCGGCGGGGCGGGGGTGGCGATCGTGGGAGCGGAGGCGGCGTCGACGGACGGCGCGACACGCCCGAAGCCCGAGGAGAAGATGGCGTAGATCGTCAGAACGGTAGCCGCCAGGGCGGCGAGGGCGAGCGCGGCCCGCCGTCCCCCGCCCCGGTCGGCGACTAACTCGTCAGGCGCCATACCTCCTTAGTGCCCACCATCTCCATGATGGTCACTTCGAGGCGCGCACGCCTTCGGCGATCTTCTTCAGCTCGGCGGCGACCGCGTCCATGCCGATCTTCTCGGCTCTCTCCGGGTTCATCGCCACCTCGACGGCCAGGTCGTCGGTGAGCCTGAAGCCGATGGTCGGCGTGCTGGGCTCCGCGCCCTGCTGAGTACCGAGCCTGCTGTGATCGCCTCCCTCGCTGACGCTCGAGAGGTAGGCCCGCCTGTCCCCGATGTCCACGGTCTGGACGTTCTCGTTCCTGATCGCGGCGTCGACCCGCTCGCCGACCTCGCCCTCGTGGACGAAGACCTGGATGCCGTAGTGGCCGGCGGGCGTGTCGGGCGCGTCGAAGGTCGTGGTGTAGGAGGTGCCGCCGGAGGGGCCTGGCCACTTGTTCGACCACGACCCCCACACCAGGCCGTCCGGCAGGTAGCCGAGCGTGATCCCGCCGAACGCGCGGCCGTCCCCGAGGTCGCCGAGGGCGTTGGGCGGCTTGTCCACCAGATACAGCTTGACGGTGGAGCCCGTCTCCACTTCCACGCCAGGCTTGGGATCCTGGCCGAAGACGTCCTCGTCCCCTGTCGTCTTCTCCCCGACCAGGCCGGCCGCCTGCAGGGCCGCCTGCGCCTCCGCGAACGTCTTGTTCGTCACGTCGGGGACGGCCACCTTGGTCACCACCCGGACGGTCGAGGTGCCGCTGGTCACCCCCGCGGCCTCGGGTCCCGCGGTCGCCGCCAGGTAGACGGGCGCCCCCGCGGCCAGGACGGCGACGGCCAGGGCCGCGCCCGCCGTACGGAACCTGAGGACGTGGACGCGGTGCCTCCTGCGGACGCCGCCGCCCAGCGTGGGCGGCGCCTCGACCTCGGCCACGCTCGCGGCCATGGCGTCCGTCAGGGCCTCCTCCACCTTCATACGAGCACTCCTTCCTTGATGTTCTGGCGGATTCTGGCGAGCCCCCGCGCCGCCTGACTCTTGACCGTGCCGAGCGAGCAGCCGAGCAGCTGGGCCGTCGCGTGCTCGCTCATGTCCTCCCAGTAGCGCAGCACCAGGACGGCCCGCATCCGCGCGGGCAGCCTGCGCAGCTCGGCGATGAGCGTGTCGCGCAGATCGAGATCGGGCGTGCTCGCCTCGGTCTCGGGCGGCCTGGAGAACGTGATCTCCTGGATGACCTTGCGGCGGCGGGCGGCGGAGATGGCCGCGTTCACCACGGTCCTGCGCGCGTAGGCGTCGGGGTTGTCGTGCCTGATGCGCGGCCAGTGCCGGTAGACCTTCTCCAGGGCGTGCTGGACGAGGTCCTCCGCGTCGTGCTGCGTCGCGCCGCAGACCAGGATCGCGGTGCGCAGCAAGGACGTGCTCCGGGCGGCGAGGAATTCGTCGAAAGCCGCCTCATCTTCTTCCTTCATCAGCGAGGTCCCCTTTCGCCCCTCCCAACGCGTCAACCCCCCGGCGGGTTGAGTGGCACCATATGGAAATGCCACGTCCCCTCTCCGCGCTGCCCAAGGCCCACCTGCACCTGCACTTCACCGGTTCGATGAGGCATTCGACGCTGATCGAGCTGGCCAGGGAGCAGGGCCTGCACCTGCCCGACGCGCTGGAAGAGGACTGGCCGCCCCAGCTCCACGCGACGGACGAGCGGGGCTGGTTCAGGTTCCAGCGCCTCTACGACATCGCCAGGTCGGTACTGCGCCGCGAGGAGGACATCTACCGACTGGTACGCGAGGCGGCGGAGGACGAGGCGGCGGAGGGTTCGGGCTGGCTGGAGATCCAGGTCGACCCTTCGGGGTTCGCCTCCAGGTTCGGCGGGCTGACCGCGACGCTCGAGCTCATGCTCGACGCCGTCGACAGGGCCGCCGAGGAGACGAGGATCGGCATCGCGACGATCGTGGCGGCCAACAGGACCAGGCACCCGCTCGACGCCAGGACGCTGGCCAGGCTCGCCACCCAGTACCAGGGCAGAGGCGTGGTCGGCTTCGGCCTGTCGAACGACGAGCGGCGCGGACGGGCGCGCGACTTCGACCACGCGTTCAGGATCGCCAAGCGCGCTGACCTGATCGCCGTGCCGCACGGCGGCGAGCTGCTGGGCCCCGAAAGCGTCGAGGAGTGCGTCTACGACCTCGGCGCCGACAGGGTGGGCCACGGCGTGCGGGCGGCCGAGTCGCCGCGGCTGATGGAACGGCTGGCCGACCGGCAGATCTGCTGCGAGGTGTGCCCGACGTCGAACGTGGGGCTCGGCGTGGTCGCCGACGCGTCAGAGGTTCCGCTGCGGCGGCTGTTCGACGCCGGAGTGCCGGTCGCGCTGGGCGCCGACGACCCGCTGCTGTTCGGCGCGCGGCTGCTCGCGCAGTACGAGCTGGCCAGGGAGGTCTACGGGTTCTCCGACGCCGAGCTGGCGGAGCTGGCCAGGCAGTCGATCAGGTCGTCGACCGCTCCTGAGCCGGTGCGCAAGGAACTGCTGCAGGGCGTGGACGACTGGCTGACCTCACCGGAGTGAGGCGGCGATCTCCAACGCCCGCCGCTTGTCCTTCACCCCTTCGAGCCTGATGGCCACCTCGCCGTCGAACCAGACGAGCGTCGGGCCGGCCAGGCGCAGCGGCAGCTCGGTGCCGTCCTTCCTGTCGACACGGCTGAGCGCGTGCTCGCGGTCGATCCACCAGCCTTCGGCGCCGTCGACACGGACGTTGTCGGGCCACGGTTCGCCTAGCTGCTTGACGAAGTAGGGCGCCAGGCCCTCGAACTGGTCGATCCTGACGCCGTCGGGCCAGAACATGGAGACGATCCTGGCGCCGTCGCTGACGGTGACGCGGTCGGGGGCGTCCAGCTCGCCGGGCACCTTCACCGGGAACGTCACCAGTCGCCGGGCGTCGTCGAGGGTGACGTCCCGCTCTCCCGGCAGCGGCACGGGAGACGGGGGCGGCGTGCCGTTCTCTCCGACGCGCAGCTCGATCCCGGCCAGACGCAGGATGTGGACGACGGTCGCCCTGCCCTGCGGGGTGGCCGCGGTGAGCGCGACGACCGCGACCACGACAGCGGCTACCAGCCCCCACCTGGACCTCCCCCACCGTCGCCGCCGAGCCGGCCTGTGATCGCCGCGCGACCCGCCTCCCTCACCGGGAGCAGGCGGGGTCGCGGGCGCGGGCACGGACTCGGGCACGGACTCGGGGGCGGGTTGTTCGAGGCGGGCCCGTACGGCGGCCGCGACGTCGGCGGGCGGCGGAGCGGCGGGCACGTCGAGGAAGTCGGCGAGCGCCACGAGCTCGGCCTCGAGGCCGTCGTCGACCGGCGAGCCCACGCCGTGCTCGTCCTCCGGCGAGCCCAGATCAGGCTTGTCGTCAGGCGAGGTCACGTCCCACCTCCTCCCTCAGCCGGGCCAGACCGCGATGCGTCCTGGACTTGACCGTGCCGACCGGCCAGTCGAGCACCTGCGCCGTCTCCTGTTCCGACAGCTGCAAGAAGTACCGGCAGACCACGGCTTCCCGTTCCCGATCAGGCAGCTCCCGCACCGCGGCCAGCAACCGCGCCCTGCGGTCGTCGGCGATCGCCGTGCCCTCGGGGTCGTCGGGCGCTTGGGCCGGGGTGAGCGCCCCCAGCCGCAGCGTCAGCTCCGACCTGCGCCCGCGGGAACGGGTCAGGTTGTGCGTCTCGTTGGCGACGATCCGCAGCAGCCACGGACGGAACGGCGCGTCCTTCCTGAAGCCACCCAGGTGCCTGAACGCCTTCACGAACGCTTCCTGCACCACGTCCTCGGCCTCGTCGCCCGCGCCCAGCATGGCGGCGGTGCGGTGGGCGAGCGCGCTGTAGCGGGCGACCAGCGCCTCGTAGGCGGCGAGGTCGCCGGCGAGGGAGCGGGCTATCGCCTCGTCGTCGTCCATGGGCAGGAGAGATTCCACCGCATGAACGCGGCTTCCGTCCATAACGTGATTCCCAGTTGTGACCGGGCACTAGACTCGGGCGGACCGGCTTTCCATGGAGGAACGGACTTATGTCATCTGGGTACGACCGCGTGGTCCAACCTGCCGCCGGCGACGAGGCTCTGGAAAACCACCTCGGCGGCGACGAGGCGAAGAACTACCGGCAGTACGAGTTCGACATGGTCGCCCCCCACGTCGGCCGCTCGATGCTCGAGATCGGCTCCGGTCTCGGCCACTTCGCCGAGCAGTTCCTGCCGCGCCTCGACCGGCTCGTGGTGAGCGACTTCGACCCCTACTGCGTCGAGCAGCTGCGCAAGCGCTTCGCCGACCGCTCCGAGATCGACGTGCTGCACTTCGCGCTCCCGGACGCCGTTCCGATGGAGGACAAGGTCGACACCGTCGTGATGATGAACGTCCTCGAGCACATCGAGGAGGACGCCGAGGCGCTGCGCTCGCTGGCCCGCGTCGTCAAGCCGGGCGGCCGGATCATCATCTGGGTGCCGGGCTACATGCAGCTCTACGGAGACTTCGACAAGAAGGTCGGCCACGTCCAGCGCTACACGCCGAAGACGCTGCGCAGCTCGGTCGCCAAGGCGGGGCTCGACATCGACGTGCTCAAGCCGATCAACTTCCTGGGCGGCATCGCCTGGTGGGCGGCCGTCCGCCGCGGCGGCGTCGGCTACCCCGACCCGCGCCTGGTCAAGATCTACGACAGGACCGTGGTGCCCGCGACCCGCCTGATCGAGCGCTTCATCCGCCCGCCCTTCGGGCAGACGGTCTTCTGCGTCGCCCGCGTCCCCTCCTGACCTTCGCCGGATTCCGCGCGACGGAGCCCCTCTGCTTCTGCTTCTGCGTCTGCGAAGCGCGTCTGCTTCTCCACCGCGAGGCCTGCTTCTGTACAGCGAGTTCGCGTCTGTACGGCAAGCCACGCCACGGCCACCGGGGTCACTCGGTGGCCGTCCGTCTCACGCGTGCGCCGGCAGGACTCCGGCCGGTCGCCGTCACGTCGCCCGGTCCACGGTGTGGCGTGCGGGCGCGGGCGGCTCGTCTGAGGCCCAGGCCCACCTTCTCGACGCCGGACTCCGCGCTCCCCTGGAACCGAAGCCGCCACGCCGGCTCCTTCGCCCCGAAGCCGCCACGCCGGCGACCCCCGCGTCTGCCGCCCCTGCCCCGCACGCTCGTCGAGCGTCTCCCTGGAGGGACGCCGGCCCCGCGCGGAGGGTGGGCTTCACCCCGCATGCCGTACGGACCTCGCTGACAGCCGCACGCCACCGCCTCGGCCGGTCCCGAGATCGGGGTGGGCTTCGCGCCGCTCGCCGGGCGGAGAACGCGTGCACGCCGCGCGGCGGGAGAGGGCACGCGAGATCGGGGGGTGGTCAGGGGTAGGGGGTGGGATCAGAATCCGAAGAAAGCGGTAAACGGAGATGGGCGGCCGTTATGACCGAGTACGCGCAGGCGCGAGAGGTCGCGGAGCAGGCCAGGCAGGCCGAGTGGGAGCGGCCGAGCTTCGGCAGGCAGCTGTTCCTCGGGGACTTCAGGCTCGATCTGGTGCATCCGATCCCCGCGCTCGACGAAGCCGCCACCAAGAAGGGCGAGGATTTCGTCCGGGCACTGCGGCGTTTCCTCGACAGCCGGGTGGATCCCGCGGAGATCGAGCGGACGGCGGTGGTGCCCGACCAGGTGATCAGGGGGCTGGCGACCCTCGGCGCGTTCGGGATCACGATCGAGGAGGAGTACGGCGGCCTGGGCCTGTCCCACCTCTACTACAGCCGCGCGCTCATGCTCGTCGGCTCCTACTCTCCGGCGCTGTCGGCGCTGCTGTCGGCGCACCAGTCGATCGGGGTGCCGCAGCCGCTGCGGCTGTTCGGCACGGAGGAGCAGAAGCGGGAGTCCCTGCCGCGCTGCGCGCGCGGCGAGATCTCGGCGTTCCTGCTGACGGAGCCCGATGTGGGGTCCGATCCTGCGCGGCTGGCGACGACGGCGACGCCCGACGGCGACGAGTACGTGCTCGACGGCGTCAAGCTGTGGACGACGAACGGCGTGCTCGCCGATCTGCTGGTCGTCATGGCGCGGACGGGCGGGAAGATCAGCGCTTTCGTGGTGGAGGCGAGCTCGCCCGGCATCACCGTGCAGCGGCGCAACGCGTTCATGGGTCTGCGCGGCATCGAGAACGGTGTGACCAGGTTCGACGGGGTCCGCGTTCCTGCCGGTAACAGGATCGGCCGTGAGGGCGAAGGGCTGAAGATCGCGCTCACGACGCTGAACACCGGTCGCCTGTCGCTGCCCGCCACCTGCGCGGGCAACGCCAAGTGGGCGGTGAAGGTCGCACGGGAGTGGTGCGGCGCGCGGGTGCAGTGGGGGCGCAGGATCGGCGAGCACGAGGCGGTCGCGACCAAGCTGGCCTTCATCGCGGCCACCGCCTACGCGCTGGAGGCGGTCATGGACCTGTCGAGCAGGCTGGCCGACGACGAGTCGAACGACATCAGGATCGAGGCCGCGCTGGCCAAGCTGTTCGCCACCGAGATGGCGTGGCGGGTGGGTGACGAACTGGTCCAGATCAGGGGCGGGCGCGGTTACGAGACGGCGGAGTCACTGGCCGCGAGGGGCGAGAGGGGGGTGCCGGCCGAGCAGATCCTCAGGGACCTGCGCATCAACCGGATCTTCGAGGGCTCGTCGGAGATCATGCGGTTGCTGATCGCGCGCGAGGCCGTGGACGCGCACCTGTCGGTGGCGGGCGAGCTGATCGACCCTGACGCCTCCCGGCAGGAAAGGGCGAAGGCGTTGCGGCGCGCCGGCGCCTTCTACGCCAGGTGGCTGCCCGGCCTGGTGGTGGGCCACGGCACGCTGCCCGTCTCCTACGCCGACTTCGGCCCGCTGGCCCATCATCTGCGGCAGGTGGAGCGCAGTAGCCGCAAGCTGGCCAGGTCGACCTTCTACGCGATGTCGAGGTGGCAGGGCGGTCTGGAGCACAAGCAGGCCTTCCTCGGCAGGGTCGTCGACATCGGCGCCGAGCTGTTCGCGATGACCGCGGTCTGCGTGCGGGCGGACGAGGACTCGCGGGATCTCGGCCGCCGCCCTGTGGAACTGGCGGACGCGTTCTGCCGTCAGGCGGCCGACAGGGTCGACGCGCTGTTCGACCGGCTGTGGCGAAACACCGACGCGCAGGACGCCAGGGTGGCCCGGTATCTGCTCGACGGCCGGTACACCTTCCTCGAGGAAGGGGTGCTCGATCCGTCCATCGACGGCCCGTTGATCGCCTCGCCATCAGGTGACGAGGACGTCCGGCGGCATCTCGGTGCTTGATATGTGATGTCGACGGGCTTGTTTCACTCAAAAATGTGCAGGATGCTCGTCATAACGCCGCACCTGCTCCATCCGGTCTAGACCGGTTGGGGGCGTTCGATGGCCTCGATGTTTTCAAACCGATACCCACCGGTATAGACCGGCTGCGGAACACGGGCTTACTCTGACGCAAACGCGTGGAGCAGTGGTGGCTCGCGCACACCCCAATCCCTGGGCGGTGTCAGGTGGCTGGTACGGACCAGCGCGCCCGTCCGACGAGAAGGCGGTATCTACGGTGAACATCAAGCTTGTGGGCGGCGCCGCTCTCGGCCTTGCCACCATGCTGGTCCTGTCCGCGTGCGGGGGCGGCTCCCAGCCCGCGACGGGCGGCGACTCCACAGGACAGGCCGACGGCCCGGTCACGCTGAAGATGGTCGCGGCCGACTACGGCGACAACCCGACGGCCGACAACGCCGGCACGAAGTTCTGGAAGTCGGTCGTCGACGGGTTCCAGGCGGCCAACCCCAACATCAAGGTCGACGTCCAGGTCATCTCCTGGAACGACATCGACAAGCAGGTCGCCACCATGGTCCAGAACGGCCAGGCGCCCGACATCCTGCAGACCGGCGACTACTCCGGCTTCGTCAAGGACCAGCTGCTCTACAAGACCGACGAGGTCCTCTCGCCGGAAGTGTCGAAGGACATGCTCACCAAGTTCGCCGACTTCGGGAAGGTCGACGGCACCGCGTACGGCATCCCGTTCGTCTCCTCGGCTCGGGCGCTCTTCTACAACAAGGAGCTGTTCGAGAAGGCCGGCATCGCCGAGCCGCCGAAGACGTGGGACGAGCTCAAGGCCGCCGCGGAGAAGCTGAAGGCCGCCGGCGTCAGCCAGCCGTTCGGCCTCCCGCTGGGCCAGGAGGAGGCGCAGGCCGAGTCCTTCCTGTGGATGCTGGGCAACGGCGGCGGCTACACCGACGCCTCCGGCAAGTGGACGGTCAACTCCCCGGCGAACGTCGAGGCCTTCCAGTACGTCAAGGGCCTGGTCGACGCGGGCCTCACCACCCCCAACCCGGGCACCAAGGACCGTAAGACGGTCTGGGAGGACTTCGCCGCCGGCAAGGTCGGCATGGTCAACGGCGGCCCCATGTCCATCCCGATCTTCGACAAGGGCGCCGTGAGCGGCAAGTACGCCGTCGCCCCGATCGCCGGCAAGACCGGTCCGCTCGACACCACCCTGGGCGTCATGGACTGGATCATGGCGTTCAACAAGAACGGCCACGCCGCCGAGATCAAGAAGTTCTTCGACTTCTTCTACACCGGTGACGCCACCCAGAAGATCGTCGACAACTACAAGCTGCTGCCCGTCACCAACGGCGGCATCCAGAAGCTGTCGGGTGACGAGAAGCTCAAGCCCTTCCTCGACGCGCTGCCCAACGCCAGCTTCTACCCCTTCAAGGACCCCAAGTGGTCCGAGGTGAACACGACGATCAAGCAGACGATCGGCGGGGCCGTCAAGGACGACCCGGCGAAGGTGCTCGGCGACATCCAGAAGGTCGCCGAGGGCAGCTGATCCTCTGGGATCGGTACGGCCGGCGCCTACCGCGCCGGCCGTACCCACATGGAAGGTTCCTTATGAAAAGGTTGCGCGTCCTGGAGCCCCTGGCTTGGGTCGGGCCTGCGGTGGTGCTGATCGCCCTGGTCGTCCTCTGGCCGGTCATCGAGATGGTTCGGACGTCATTCCTGGAGGTCAGCCGGTTCGGCGTCGTCCGGGGCTGGAACGGCACCAAGAACTACGACAAGCTCTTCGCCGAGACCGACTTCTGGCCCGTGATGTTCCGCAGCCTCGTCTGGGTCGTCGCGGTCGTCGGGTTCACCGTGCTCATCTCGCTGGCGCTGGCCCAGCTGTTCAACCAGAGGTTCCCTGGCCGCAAGATCGCCCGGTGGGCGCTCATCGCCCCGTGGGCCGCCTCGGTGCTCATGACGTCGATCATCTTCAAGTGGATGCTCGACCCCGAGGTCGGGATCATCAACCTGATCAGGCGTGACCTCGGGCTGATCCCCGCGATGGGCGGCGCCGACGCCGACCAGCTCGGGCAGGCCGCCACCGCGTTCCCCTGGCTGATCTTCGTGGCGGTGTTCGTGTCCGTGCCGTTCACCACCTACGCGCTGCTGGCCGGTCTGGCCACCATCCCGTCGGACGTCTACGAGGCGGCCAAGATGGACGGCGCCTCCAAGTTCAGGACGTACTGGTCGATCACGCTCCCGCTGCTGCGCCCCGCGCTGACCGTCGCCGCGCTCATCAACGTGATGAACGTCTTCAACAGCTTCCCGATCATCTGGTCGATGACCCACGGCCAGCCCGGCTACTCCACCGCGACCTCGACCATCTTCATGTTCATCCTCAAGGGTTCGAACATCGGCGAGTCGGCCGCGATGTCCGTGGTGAACTTCGGCATGGTGATCATCCTCACCGCCATCTTCCTCAAGATCTCCAAGTGGAAGCAGGAGGTGGCGTGATGGCCCACTCGCGTCCCGTCACGGGCGGCCCCATGCCGTCGGTCAAGAAGGTGGTCGTCGCGGCCTCCGCGTACGTGATCGCGTTCATCTTCCTGTTCCCCTACCTGGTCATGCTGCTCACCGCGCTGCGGCCGCAGAGCAGCCTGCGGGAGGCGGCCTACCTGCCGACGTCGTTCGAGTGGTCGAACCTGCTGAACTTCTGGACCGGCGGCCTGGCCGACAACCTGCTCGTGACGCTGAAGGTGGCGGGCGGCTCGACGCTGCTGGTGCTGGTGGTGGCGCTGCCCGCCGCGTACTACTCGGCCAGGCACAACTTCAGGGGGCGCACGGCGTTCCTGATCCTGGTGCTGATCACCCAGATGTTCCAGCCGACCGCGATGCTGGTCGGCATCTACCGGGAGTTCTTCCAGTTCGGCCTGGTCGACTCGACGTGGTCGCTGATCCTGGTCAACGGCGGGTTCAACCTGGCGTTCGCGGTGTGGATCCTCAACGCCTACTTCGCCTCCATCCCGAGGGAACTGGAGGAGGCGGCGTTCATGGACGGGAACGGGCGCTTCGGCGCGCTGTTCAGGATCACGCTGCCGCTGGCGATGCCCGGCGTGATCACCGCGCTGATCTTCACGTTCATCGCCGCGTGGAACGAGTTCGTTGTCGCGCTGACGCTGACGACCAGCCCGGAGAACCAGCCGCTGACGGTGGCGCTGAACTCCTTCATCGGGCAGTACTCGGTGGACTGGCAGAACCTGTTCGCCGGCTCGGTGATCGCCACCATCCCGGTGATCATCCTGTTCGCCCTGATCGAGCGCAAGGTGGTCGGCGGGCTGACCGCCGGATCCATCAAGTAGGCCCCCTCCCGAGCCGCCGCCCGCCCTACCCTCCGGCGGGCGGCGGCGCCGTCTTCCCTGGGGACTCGTGAGCTCGGCGACGGCAGCCCCGCCCAGCCGGCCGCTTCGGTTCCGGTGACCGGTGAGGCGACCGCCACAGGCACAGAGCAAGGTTCTGTTGTAACCTCTCACTGACGACCGAATGTTGCTCGGTTTCGACCCGGGAGGCACAGTGGCAGAGGCGTACATCGTCGGGGCGGTCCGCACCCCCGTCGGTAAGAAGAAGGGCGGCCTTTCCACCGTCCACCCCACCGACCTGGCCGCGCTCACACTGAAGGAGCTCATCGCCAGGACAGGCGTCGACCCCGCGGCGGTCGAGGACGTCATCATGGGCTGCGTCATGCAGTTCGGCCCCCAGAGCATGGACATCGCCCGCAACGCCTGGCTGAGCGCCGGGCTGCCGGAGACCACGGCGGGCGTCACCATCGACCGCCAGTGCGGCTCGTCGCAGCAGTCGATCCACTTCGCCGCCCAGGGCGTGCTGTCCGGCACCCAGGACCTGGTGGTGGCGGCGGGCGTCGAGTCGATGAGCATCGTCCCGATGGGCTCGTCGATCACGGCCGCGCTGGAGAAGGGCATGCCGTTCCCGTTCGGCGACATGTGGGTCGAGCGGTACGGCAAGCAGGAGATCTCCCAGTTCCGCGGCGCCGAGCTGATGTGCGAGAAATGGGGCCTCACCCGCGAGGAACTGGAGAAGTACGCCTTCGAGTCGCACCAGCGCGCCGCCAAGGCCATCGCGAACGGCTACTTCAAGGACCAGATCGTCGCCGTCAACGGCGTCGAGGACGACGAGGGCCCCCGCGCCGACACCACGCTGGAGAAGATGGCGGGGCTCAAGACGCTGAAGGAAGGCGGTGTGATCACCGCGGCGACCTCGTCGCAGATCTCCGACGGCTCCGGCGCGCTCCTCATCGCCTCGGAGCAGGCCGTACGCGATCACGGTCTGACCCCGAGGGCCCGCATCCACCAGCTCGCCCTCACCGGCGACGACCCCGTCTACATGCTCACCGCGCCCATTCCCGCCACCCAGAAGGCGCTGAAGAAGGCCGGCATGTCGATCGACGACATCGACGTCACCGAGATCAACGAGGCGTTCGCGCCCGTGCCGCTGGCGTGGATGCGCGAGCTGGGCGCCGACCCCGCCAAGGTCAACCCGAACGGCGGCGCGATCGCCCTCGGACACCCCCTGGGAGGCACCGGCGCGATCCTGATGACCAAGCTGCTGCACGAGCTCGAGCGCACCGGCGGCCGGTACGGCCTGCAGACGATGTGCGAGGGCGGCGGCCAGGCCAACGTCACGATCATCGAGCGCCTCTGACAGACCCGCCGGGCCGGCCATGGGGACGCTGGCGGGCTTCCCCTCGCAGTCGTGACCGGCCCGGCGCCCGTCGTCCTCTGCACGCCGCGGGGCGCTCACCCGAGACGGCGCGAACGTCGACCGCCAGGTGTCCCCCGAGACGGCGCGTCCTCGCGCCACCGCCCGCCGGGCCGGAACCGATGGTGTCTCAAGGTCGTGGGGGGGGGGAAGGGGGAAGCGGGGAG
>NZ_JBYITD010000062.1:0-32508 GCF_057708945.1 Nonomuraea sp. bgisy101 | reverse complement strand
AGACCCCGTCCCCCGTCCCCCCCCCCCCCCTCTGCGCCGCTAGTCTACGATCTTCACCCAGAAGGGGCTGTCGCTGACCTTCGTGGGAGTCTTCTCCGGGTCATAGGTGATGAGCCGGTACTGGCCGTAGAAGGCCATCAGCGCATCGCCGTGTTTCTGGTTGTAGCTGGTGTGCACCGCACGGACGGAATAGTGAATCTTGTCCAGGGCGGCCCCTTGCTCGGTGGAGGCGAAGGGATATTCGTCGCACTGGAGCGCACCGGCGTGCGTGGCCGCGTACTGCTCCTTGAAGTAGTACTGGCAGTAGTTGCCGTACGGCGTCAGGGAGAAGGCGTCCTGCGGCACGTAGATGGCGTGGCCGCCAAAGACCTTACGGTTGGCGCGCTCGTTCTTGTCGGCTCCTCTCCAGAGCGGCTGACCCTCGTCGGTGGTCGGCGCCTTGTCGTAGTTACCTGCGATGATTTTCTTCAGCTCGTTCCCCAGCGGCCCTCTGACCGGCGGATAGTTGTTGTTCCTGCCGTTGGTCGTGTCCCCTGGGCGGTACGGCGGAAAGGTGGATGCGTTCTTGCTCTGGTTCAGGGCGTCGGCGATGTGGTCAATGACGGGCAGGAAGTTCTTGTTCTTGCTCCTCGACATCACGAAGACGCGGTCGGCCCTGATATTGACGCAGCCGCCCTTGTGCTGCTCGCCGAACAGCCCGTTCAGCTTCCAGTCGCAACGGAAGCTGGGTGCGTACAGGTCGTTGGTCGGAATGCCGTGTCCCCAGCGCACCACGCCGAGCCGCTTGCCGTGCTGGGTGAGCATCTCCTGGTCCCACAGCCGCAGCTTGCCCTCCTGATTCTCGTAACCCGTGATCGCGGGCATGACGGAGCAGACCTCTCTGTCCTTGGGCGCCGCCGGCTCCGGGGTCGCGATCCGGTACTCGAGGTAGGTGCCGCGCCAGGCCTCGATCGTCTTGCGCTGGCTCGGCACTCCGCTCGTGATCTTGCAGGTGGACGACGTCTCAAGGCCGATCCGGATCTCCACGTCGTCCAGCTCGTCGTCCAGCCCGGAGAGCCGTACGCCGGTGTTGTAGATGCCGAAATCGGAGAGCTTCAGCCAGAACTTCATGTCCTGCGGCTTCATGCCGGTGGTGGAGTCGCCTCCCTTGTAGATCTCCTTTCCTGACGAGGTGCCCAGATAGCCGGTCGCGACCCAGGTCGCACGGAAGGAGAAGACGTCGCCGGGGTGCAACTGGTCCACCAGCTGCGCGGGCATGCGCAGTTGCGGGGGGAACAAGTAGGTCCACGCCGCAGGCTTGCGCTTCTTGACACCGCTGCCGTCGTCGTCCTCCTCCCAGCCCGCGTACCCGATGTAGGCGGTCCAGCAAGAGCTGTAGGGCTGCTCCTGCGAGCGGGAGTAGGAGTCGACGAACCTGGGCGCCTTCTCGGTGGCGTGACAGGTCTCCAGCGACGGATGCCGGTAGTCGAAGTTGTCGGTGGCCACGGCGGCGGGGGACGCCGCCGCGGACGGTGCCGCGGACCGCTTGACCGCGGGAGCCGGTCCCGCTACCAGAGCGGCGATCTCCGTGGCGCCGAGCGGCTGCTGGAAGACCTGGACGTCGTCCAGGTCGCCCCGCATGGCGCTGCCCAGCGTCATGGCGGTGTTCGCGTGCCAGGCCGTGAGGCTTACCGGCGAGGTCTTGACCAGGTTGCCGTTGAGGTACAGCGAGGCGGTCTTGGCCGTGGCGTCGTACACGCCCGCCAGGTGGAACCATTCGTCGACGGGCGGTTCGACGTCGGACAGAACACCCTCGGCCGTTGCATCGGCAGCGTCAGCGTTGGTGAGAGTGAACACCAGGCCGTGGTCGGCAGTGTTGCCGAGCCGGAAGGGCGCCTGGTGGGCGCCTCGCTGCTCGGCCACGGTGTAGTCGCCGTCCTTGTCGCTCCAGCGCAGCCAGGCGGCGGCGGTGAAGCTCTGGTCGGTGCGGATCACTGGTCCGGTGGTCTGGGCCAGGGGCTCCTCGCCGGGCTGGGTGACATCGACGGTGACCTGCCGCCAGTCCGACCAGGCCGAGGAGGCCTGCTCGGTGACCGCGCGCAGGCGCCAGCGCACCTTCCATCCGTCGGTCAGCTTGCCCGCTGGGACGGCGATGCTCGCCTGGGTGCCGGAGGCGATGTTGTCTGCGGCGCCGGTCCAGATCTGGCCGGTGCCCTGCCCGGTCGCGGTTGGGTCGTGCTCGATCTCGGCTTCGGCGCGCAGCGCTTGGCCGGTGGGGTGGGTGAGGGTGGCCTGCAGTGTGGGGGTGAGCGTGGTGGTCACCGTCACGCCGTCCGCCACCTTCGACGGGGTGATGGTCAGGCCGGTGGCGGTGGGCTTGGGCAGGCTGACGGTGAGGGTCTGCCAGTCCGACCAGGCGGAGGCGGCGGTGGATGAGACCGCGCGGGCTCGCCAGCGTACCTTCCATCCGTCGGTCAGCTTGTCCGCCGGGACGGTGATGGTCGCCTGGGTGCCTGCCGGGACGTTGTCGGCGCCACCGGTCCAGATCTGGCCGGTGCCCTGCCCGGTCGCGGCCGGGTCATGGTCGATCTCGGCCTCGACGCGCAGCGGCTTCCCTGCCGGGTCGCTCACCTGGGCCAGCAGTGCCGGGGTGAGGGTGGGGGTGACGGTGGTTCCGTCCACCTGCTCGGACGGGGTGACCTGCAGCGCGCCGACGGACGGTTCGGAGACCGGGTCCGGCACGTCCACGGTCAGGAGTTGCCAGTCTGACCATGGTGAGCCGACCGTGGTGGCGGTGTTGATCGCTCGGACCCGCCAGCGCACCTTCCACCCGTCGGTGAGTTTCGCGTTGGGGACGGCGATGCTGGCCTGGGTGCCGGATGCGACGTTGTCCACGGCGCCGGTCCAGATCTGGCCGGTGCCCTGCGTGGTCGCGGCCGGGTCGTGCTCGACCTCGAACTCCGCCCGCACCGGCTGGGCGGCCGGGTCGGTGACCGTGGTGTGCAGGGTCGGGGTCACGCTCGTGGTCACGGTGACGCCGTTTGCCACCTGTGAGGGGGTGACCTGGAAGGCGCCGACCGTTGGGTTGGGTACATCGACCGTGGCTGTCTGCCAAGCCGACCACGCCGAGGCGGTGGCGGCCGTGGCGTTGACTGCACGAGCTCGCCAGCGGACCTTCCAGCCATCTGCCAGCTTGCCCGCAGGGACGCCGACGGCGGCCTGGCTGCCGGAGGCGACCGCAGGTGAGGCACCGGCCCAGATCTGGCCGGTTCCTTGGCCGGTCGATGCCGGGTCGTGTTCGACCTCGAACTCGCCGGCCAGGTTGCCGCCGACGGTGTCGGCGACGGTGGCGGCCAGTTGCGGGGTGAGCGAGCTGGTCACGGTCGTGCCGGCAACATCCTGCGCCGGGGTGATCGTGAGATTAGCGATCGTGGGGGACGATGCGGGCGCGTTGGTCGTGACGACCAGCTTGGGCGGGGCGTTCCAGTCGGTGTCGTCGGAGGAGGCGTACATCCGCCATTCGATGGTGGTGTTTTCGGTCGGAGCCTTCAGCACCAGGCCGTGGTTGGCCGCGCCGGCCGCCCAGTCTTGGCTGATGCCGGTGATGTTCCATTCCGTCGGAGTCAGGGTGCTCGTGCAGTCGATGGATGTTTTGTTGATTTGGGCGTCTTCGGTGGTGAAGGCGGGCTTGTTCGCCCAATAGAGGTTGTTCTCATCCCAGGCGCCGGTCACCCGGGCCGCCTGTACACCCTGCCCGACTGCTGCTCCGCAGGTCTTGGCATCGATGATCGACATCGACAGCTTGGCGTCGGTGACGGTTTTGCCCACGAGTGAGGAGGTGTCGAAGCGCAGAAGGGCGCGCATCTTCTGGCCCGTTTGCACACCTACTGGCAGGGCGTTGCTGGTCGGATAGGCCGGGGAGTCGACTGTGTCGGTGCTGAGGACACTGAGGTCGTTGTTGACCGGCAACGTCGTGGACGGATCCACCCGGACCGGGTACACGGTCTTCGGGTCCGACAGGAACGCATGGTCCGGCTTGAGCACCAGCTCTGTGCGCCCGGCCTGGGCCACGACTTGGGTGTCGATGACCGCGTGCTTGGCCAGCGGTAGGCGGCCCTTGGCGCTGCCGTCCCACATGATCGGCTGGGGGGCTGAAGCCACGAGCTTCTTGTCCTTGGCCTTCAGCAGCAGCCGCCCGCCCTTGCCCTCGGACAGGGTCAGGCCGTCGCTCTCTACGCCGATACGCAGTTCCAGCGGCTTCGACGGCCGCTGCCGCAGCACGACATCGTGCCGGAACCCGGTCGGTAGTACCGTCACCACCAGGTCGGCTCCGGCGCCGGCGGCGTCGGTGTAGGTGGCCACGCTGCCCTTGACGGTCGGCTTCGGCAGCGGTGTCGGCCAGCGAAGCGCGTACGACTTCCCGTCGGCGGACATTTTCACGAACGGATCCGTGCCGCTGGCGGAAACCTCCACGACCGCGTCCTCGGCGAGGGCCTTCGGCCGCAGCTTGCCGCCCTGCCCGGCCAGCGTGGTGTCGATCGGCACCCATCTGCCGTTCTGCCTGGTCCGCACTGGACCGGTCGTGACCTCAGTCTTGAACGTCTTCCCGTCAGGCTGGGCGTAGGTAATGCTGGTCGCGGTCGTCTCGTCGGCGACCTCGACGGCCTTGCCCTGCTTGACCGCCGCCGCAGAGGCAGCGATCCGCGCCTGCGACGGCACGTTGGAGAGCGCGTTCCCGCTCTTGCCGGCGATCCACGCCGCCGTGTCGTTCAGGCTCGCGTCGTGGTCATTGCCAGACGAGTCGGCGGCCGTACGGCCGTCCCCCTCGTCAAAGCCCCACTGCCCGGCCGCCTTCAGCAGAGTGGTGAACGACCATGAGTACGCGCTCATGGTGTTGTCGAACAGGTCGCTCGCCCCCGAGACCACGGCGGTGTACGTGGTGCCGGGCCGCAATGCCCGTTCCGGAGTGAAGGTCGCCACGGTGCCGGTGTCGTCGAATGCCACCGTTCCCGCGACCTCGGTGCCTGCCGGGTCCTTGAGCACCACGACCGCGCCGCCGGCCTCCTCGTGGAAGGTGATCTTCAGCTTCGTGTCGAGGGGCACGTCCACGGCGCCGTCCGCAGGCTCGACGGAGACCACCTGCGGCGCGCGGGTGTCCTCGCCACCGCCCTCGTAGCCCTCCTCGTTGATGTCGAGTTGGTCCGTCTGGATTTCGTACGCCTCCCCGTCGCGCTGTCCCGCGATCCGGCCGGCGAACTCGTTCCCGATGGTGATCTGCTCGCCCTCCTCGGGCTCGTATATCGACCTGGCGAGGGCTTCCTCGTAGGAGGGGAGGCTCGTGATCGGGTCGGGCGAGGTGAAGAAGAAGTCCTCGATGACGGGCGGCTCGGGAGCCTCGAAGTCAACGGTGAGGATGGGCGGGTGGAGCCGCCCCTTACAGGCCTCCAACGGGGTACTCCTGCAGCCGCCTGCCTCGTCGGTCCGGTAGCGGCGCCAGTTGGTGCTGTCCGATTCGCTCCCGGCAGCCAGCTGGACACCGTAGTTGGCGGCGCCGTCCGACCATGCCTGGACGATCTCGTCGATCGAGTAGACCAGGTCCCATTCTTTGCCTGCCCAGCTCGCGGCTCCACTGGTGCAGTTGGGGCTGTATGCGGCATATTCGGTGATCTGACCCGTTGAGGTGACCGACGGCTGGCTGTTCCACGTCATGGTCGCTTCGTCCCAGGCCGACGTGATCCGCCGGGTGGTGATCCCGGAGCCGACGTAGGTCCCGCAGTCGTTGGACAGGTGGTTCCACAGGATCAGGTCAGCGTTCTGTACCTTGAGGCCGCGGAACTCGGCGGGCATGTCGGGGAACTTGATGTAGCTGCGCCAGCGGACGGTGCCGTTGTTGGACTTGCCGACCAGGATCCGGTCCAGCCGGAAGTTGTCCCAGCTGTCAGGATAGTCCGCGTCATTGACGAAGGTGTCCCAGCCCTGTTTGGGCAGGCCGCCTGCGCCGGTATGGGTCTCCCACCAGTCGCCCGCCACGGCCGCCATGGTCACGGGATAGGTGACCGCAGGGTCGGCCAGGAACGTGGCGTCCGGGGTGAACATCAGCGTCTTGCCGTCGCCATCGAGGCTGACGGAGGCCTTACCGACCTTGCCCGCATCGATCGGGGCGTAGGCGTCGGCGGCCGTGGCGTCCTGCAGGAGCGTGGGCCGCACCTCGGTCAGCGTCTTGCCGTCCTTACCCACAATGATGGGCTGGTCTTGAGCATTCTTACTGAAGGAGAGCCCGGCGGGCAGTGCCACCGGCACCTTGAAGGTGACCGGTCCGGTAGGCCGTTCGCTGATGATGACCTGCTGCCGGAAGCCGGTCGCGGTCGCGGTCACCAGGAGGTCGCGGCCCTTGCCGTAGGCGGCTGGGTATCGCGCTGTGTTGCCCTTCAACGTGGGCTTGGGCAGCGTCGACGGTGTGGTGATCTTCGCTGTGTCGTCGGCGCCTGCCGTCGCTTGGCTCTTGAGCAGAGATTTGTCCTGCCCGGCGGACAGGGTGAGGGTGCCGTTGATCGCCTTGGGCTTGATCGCGCCGGCCTGTTCGACAAGCGTGGTGTCGATCGGGGTGAAGCCCTTGCCGTCGGTGTTCTTGACCCGGACTGGCTTGCTGTGCAGCTCCATTCGGAGGGTCTTGCCGTCGGGGTTGGCGTAGAAGGTGCCGCTCTCCGAGCGGAGCGACTCGATCTCGACCCGCCGGTTGTCCTTCTTGGCCCGCGCCAGCGCCTCGCCGGTGGGGGTGCTCGGCGGTGACGTCGTGGCGGGGCGAGTGGGGGGTGGTGTGCCGACCTGGGCGATCGCGGGCGCACTCAAGAGCGAGAGCGGCATCGTCAGGGCCGCGATCAGGGCAGCGCGACAGCGCGTCCGGGGCGATAAGCCGGACGCTGTGGGTGGTGTGTTCACTAGCGCCTTTCGAAAAAATGCGACAAAACGGCAAGATCATGACACGCGGCTAAGGTTTCCGTAAAGATCCTTTTTAGTATCCGAGAAAGCGCATTCCGTGATCACGGACGGACGACACGGGGGCCGCATCCCGGCCGGCGTCACTGCCCGCATCTTCATTAAGGTCCTGGCCTTGACCGCGGCCATGGTGGCGTCCGTCAGGGTGACGGTGTAGTCGAGCTTGCGCCCATCAGGGGAGCGAGAGGTGTAGCTGGTCTTGACGGTGCCCGAGCGGGAGATGGCGTTGTTGCCGTCGAGCGAGTCGATGGACTCGGCGGTCACCGTGGGGATGTCGGGCGGCAGCAGGTAGGAGACGCTCATCTTCGGCGGCGTGGAGGTGCCGGCGTCGGCGGAGTCGAAGCTCCAGATCTGGGTGTCGGGGAACCTCGGGTCGTCCAGGTCGTATTGCCAGTTCAGCTCGGTGGTCGCCAGTTCGACACCGTTGTTGGCCATCCCCGAGGCCCAGGCTTGAGCGGCCGAGGTGAGGTTCCAGGTGGACCAGTTGCCGCTGGTGCTGCACGAGGGCGTGATTGTCGAGGCACCGGTGGAGGTGGTCCCTGGCTTGTTGCCCCAGCCCGTGGAGCTGGCGACCCAAGGGGAGGTGACCGGCGAAACGGTCATCGGCCAGTTGTCGCACCGGCCGAGCCATTTGCCGTACAGCTGCATTTGGGCGGAGACGATGGCCTTGCCGGTGAACGAGAAGCCGCCGAACTCGACCAGGCTGCGGTAGTGGACGGCCTTGTACTGATCCTTGTACGTGCAGGTCGAGCCGCTGCAATCCTGGACCTGTACCTTCTTGGCGTTCGTGCCGGTGTACAGGATGGCGTTGGCGTAGCTGGCCTGGTAGCTGTCGTTGTAGGTGAGATCCTGCGTGACCGTCAGCCCCACAGTGGGGTCGACCACCACGGGGTAGGTGGTGTTCTTGTCGGCGAGGTAGGCCGGGTCAGGCTTGAGCACCAACACTTGGCTGCCGTCCGAGCCGGTGACGACCTTGGTGTCGATCTTTCCTCGTTCGTCCCTCGAGCCCGTCGGGCTGTCGAGGGGAGCCTCGGTCATGAAGGGCTCATCCGCCGTGGCGACGGTCTTGCCCTTTGCGTCCGTCAGCTTGAGTCCACCGGACTTGGTCTTGGCCAGCTTGAGCTCGCTGGTCGTCACCGGGATGCGGAATTCCAGTGGCTTGCCCGGGCGCTCGTGCAGTACCACGTCGTGTTGGAAGCCTGAGGCGCGGGCGGTGACCACTAGATCAGCGTTGGGGCCGGCGGCGCCCGCGTAGATGGCTTTGTTGCCCTCGATACGAGGTTGTGGCAGTGCTGTCGGCCAGGACAGGGCGAACTTCTGGCCGTTTCCGCGGTCCAGCGTGGCGAAGGGCTTGTCCGCGCCGCCCGCGGAGAACTCCACTCCCGCCTTGGCGAGCTTGGGCTTGAGGACCCCGTCTGCATTGATCAGGTTTGTGTCGATCCATGCCCATGATCCGTCGGGCTGCTTCAGCTGTGCAGGCCCTGCGTAGGCGTGGGTCTCAAGATGGCCGTCGGGGTAGGCCCACGTGCGGGAATCCTCGGTGAAGGAGGATTCGACCGCTACGGCTTTGCCCTGCTTCTTGGCCTCCTCGACCGCCGCCCGTAGCGGCGCATCCGGATCCTCGGGCCGAGGAAAGGTCGTCACGGTGGGTGCTGGAGCGTTCACATCGCTGGGCTGCGGAGTGGGAGTCGGAGTCGCCACGGCGGATGCCGGGCCGACGACCAGCAGCGACGCCGTCACCGCCAGCGCCGTGGCCGCGGCGAGCAAGCCTGCCGGTCTCCTGCCGGAGACCGGCGGTTTAATAACGTGTTCACTGACACCTCAATCATGTGTGAGTTGAGATAGCCGAGGGTCCTTGCCGAAGTAGTCGATCATTCGTCGACATGTGACAAAGCACAGCTAATCGGACATAAATGCAGGTAGCGGGTAGGGGAATTCGATCGATGTATGCGCATCTCGTGCTCGTGGCGTTCAGGGGTTACGGCGCACGTGTCCGTGTCTTCGCTCGCGATCGTGGTGCGATAGCTGGGACGCCGTGTAAGGGGCGCCACGCCCCAGTTGGCATAGTTGGGCGGGAGAGCGGCCCTCTGCGGGGTGCCGAACTCGCCGGGACCAACCGCGGTCCCGTGGTCCATCTCGATCTGGATCGGTTCGATCTGGCTCTGCCACCTCGCCTAAGTCGGGGTGGTGGCAGGAATTCGCATCTCACCCGGTCATTGCGACAACATCAACGTCTTCGGCTTACAAGGTCTGTAGTGGCCGCCCCTGTGCGGGGTCGTTCATGTTGATGATCAGGTCTGGGACGTCACCGATTCCGGCGACGGCGGCCATGCGCGGTAACCCCTCGTGGGAAAGATCGCGGCTGGCGTACGGGCAGGCCAGGGCAGCTCTGATGTACGTAGCCCACGGTCATTGGCACACGGTCGCCGCTGGGCGGGGTGTGCCCCGGCGGGATCCTCCCCTGCGGTGGCGCGCGAGCTCGGGCGGCGGGGCTCCAAAGGGGCCGGGCGGCGGGTCCTTCCACGCGTGATCAATGGGTGACTGCACGGTCACAGCTCTCCTCTTCCTGGTGAGGATGCGGATGTGAGGGTGCGCATCGTCGTGTGTGAGCTGGGCTCAGTTGGGGTCGCGAGAGTCAAGGCACTCCGCATGGACTCCGCATTTACTCTGCAATTCTGTTGTTTTGGCAGGAGTATGTCAACATATTCTCTGCATTTAGATGCATTCGCCTCGCGTGGCGGACCTGATCATCAGGAGTGGGGAACCTGCCGTCGCGGCTCGCTAGAGGGCCGTTTGGGTCGCAGGCGGTTGTACTCCGGGCGACATCGAGCAGCCAGCCCATCTGGCCGGCGCGTGGATGGGGCGGCCACTTCATCGCAGGTTGGGGATGCCGGAGTCGTCAACGTACCGCCGGCCCGTTTCGCCTCGACGCTCGCCACCATGTCGCGGATCCAGGCGGCATAACCGGCCTCTTCCCGTCTGCCGGCAGGAACTCTTCCGCCGATCTGTCCACGGGCGTGCTGCAGGTCTTCGGGGTGGCTGTAGGACCGTAGCCGCAGCATTACCCGACCACAGGCCTGGGGTCGGGCCTGGGTCTTGGCCTCGGCGGCAGGTCGAAGCCGAACTCGTCGTCAGTCGGCGAGGCGAATCGCAAGCTCGATTTCCCAGCCGCCGTTGTCTGCGGTCAGGACGCCAGCATGATAAATCTCGAGCCGACAGCCCCAGCGCAGGCCATCAGCTGTCAGCCCGGCGTCCCATTGCATTCCTTGTTGACCCGCCCATTCCAGAAGTTGGCCTGTGGCATCCATGAGTCCGGATGGGTGAGCGCTATGGACGAGAGTCGCGTATCGGCCTGCAGGCAGTTCCCTGCAATGGGTGCCCTCCAAGGTTCGCAGAAAGCTTTCTACCGGTATGCCAGCCTCCACCTGTACAGACCGATGACCTGTGATCATCCCGTGATATTTAAGGAAGGGAGACCCAGCCGGTTTAACGCCACTGGCGAGCATGTCGCGGTGCATGAGGGCCAGGACGTCCATCATGCGGTAAAGCGAGTCCAGCGCCACCATGAAGGTTTTGCCGAGATAGGGCTGCTCGGCTCGCTCAATGATAGTTGGCTCGATCAAGCTATCCAGTTGTCCTGCCTCCCTGAGCTCAGACACTATCTGATCCTTATCCGAGTAGGCAGTAGGACGTTGACCACTCCCAGCTCCACAGATGCTAGCCCCGCCATCGATCTAGTCGCCCTTTCAAATGTATTTTCTAACCGTAGCTGCGGTGTGCATCTCAATCTCGGCATCGCCTACAGCTTCTCCTGGCTCGAAGCCGAGAGTCTCAAGTATCGCCTGATCAGGCGTATCCTTGTCTGACCGGTTGCCGTTCGCGATTCCCGCTCATGCCTAGTAGACAAACTTCATCTTCGTTCATTGCGTGGACGCCTGCCCCGGTGCGGTCAAAGTCAGATGTCATCAGATGATCAAAATAATGCCAGCACTCTGAACTGCCCACGTCAAACTGAGTTGCCGAGTCGCCCTGGGTCATGAGTCTCTGTCGATAGAACGGCGCTCGCGAATAATTGAGCTTCTCAATCCAGGCCGCAGTTCAGCCTGGAGGTCCAGGCTGAACTGGCCAGCTGACAGTGTGTGGTCCGGGTCGTCGTACAGCATAAGAGAGCATAAAGTGACACTCCTGGTCGGCGGGCTGTGCGAGATAGATCGAAAGCGACTCCATGATTCGTAACCTTGCCGCCCGGTCGAGGATCGTCGAGACAATTAAAAGCACCCGTACGCCAGCCGTGATCTTTCCCGCGAGAGGTTGCCGCGCAGGTCGCCGACGTTGGAATCGACGAGGTCCCCGACGTGATCATCAACGTGGACGACGCCGCACGGGGGCGGCCACGACAGATCTTGCAAGCCGAAGAAGTTGGTGTTGTCGCAGTGGCCGGGTGAGATGAGGGTTCTTGCCACTACCCCGACTTAGGCGAGCTGGCGCAGGCTCAAGTCAAGCCGACCCGAATAGGCCCCCCGGGGCGGCGCGCGAGCTCGGGTGGCGGGGCGCCGAAGGGGCTGGGTGGCGGGTCTTTCCATGCGCGATCAGTGAGTGACTGTGCAGTCACGGCTCTCCTCTTCCTGGTGAGGCTGCGGATGTGGGGGCGCATCGCCCTATGTGAGTGCAGCCCGGTTGGGGTCCGCAAGGGTCGAGGCATCCCATACGAGGTCTGCATTTACTCTGCAAGAGTGCAGTTCTCGGAGAGGAATGTCAACATATTCTCTGCATTTAGGCGCATTCGCCTCGCGTGGCGGACCTGATCACCAGGAGTGGGGCACCTGCCGTCGCGGCTGGATCGAGGGCCGTTTGGGTCGCACGCGGTTGTACTCACGGGCCACATCGAGAAGCCAGCTCATCTGGCCGGCGCGCGGATGGGGCGGCCATTTCATCGCAGGTTGGGGTGCCGGGGTCGTCAACGTGCCGTCGGCGCGTTTCGCTTCGATGCTCGTCACCGTGTCGTGGATCCAGGCGGCGTATCCGGCCTCTTCCCGTCTGCCGGCAGGGACTCTGCCGTCGTTCTGTTCGCGGGCGCGCTGCAGGTCTTCGGGGTGGCTGTAGGACCGTAGCCGCAGCAGCGCCTCGGAGATGACGATGGTGCGCGCGGCCACCTCCGCATCGACGGTGTCGGCGCTCTGCGGTATCCGCACCACCTCGGGGACGGCGCGGGTGAGGTCATGCCAGAGGGGGGTGATCTGGCCCAGCATCCGCTTGGGTCGCTGGCGCCACTGTTCGACCACAGGCAGGCTCAGGCCGATGAAGCCGACGGTGTAGCCGAGGAAGTTCACCGCGAGAGCCGCCGTCGTGGACCACGGCAGTGGTGGGGGCGCTATGTCGAGTACCTGAGGGGCGAGGTAGCTCAGGGTGTACAGCGAGCGTGCCGAGCTGCCGATGGATCCCACGGCCATGAGCTGCAGGCTCCGCCTGAGCCATCGCTGATCGCAGCGACGGGCAAGCCGCAGGAACAGCCATGACACGATGGCGAACACGGTGGGCAGGGTGATCTCGTAGAGGCCGAGGTACCACAGCTGAGCGTCGCTGGCGCGCTGCTCGCCGACCGCGTTGTAGATCTCGACAGGGCTCAGATCGTTGGTGAGCGCGATGGCCGCCAGTACGCATAGCCACAACCCCGCCGCGTACCACAGGTAGTGGATCTTCCTGAGCCGGGACAGAGGGCCGCCCTGCTCGGCGAGGGCATGACAGACCCAGGCCATGACGCCGGTCAGCGCACCCAGCGACGTCCCGGATTCAATGATCAGCGCGACCGCGGGTGTGCCTGTGACCTCGATGAGCACGCTGCGCAAAGGTGTGACGGTGATCAGCATGCTGACGACGCCGGAAAGGCAGGCCAGCCAGATCATGAGGTGCTTGGGCGACTGGCGTAACCCACCGGTACGGATCGCCACGATGAGGATCATGATGCCCAGGCAAACGGCGATCCACAGACTAGGCACGGCCGGCTCTGAAGGGGTTCAACAGCGGGCTTCCAAGAGAGCCGATGAGGCCGCTGCTGGTGGCCGTGGCGATGCGGGGCAGCATTCGCGCGACGACCAGAACACCGAAGGCCTCCGCGCGCTGCTCCTGAACGTCGCTGTAGTCGGAGGTGCGAGCGCGCAAGCTGTGGATCAACTCCATGCCGCCGAATTCCAGCAGAGTGGGTGCGAGAACGTGAGCCAGTTGCTCGAGACGCTGTTCGGCTTGGGTCGGATCGTCCATCAGCACGTGGCCGATCTCGTGACCCCAACAGCCGAGTTGCAAGGGTGGCGGATAGTCCTCCGAAGCGGGGTAGAAGACCAGGTCACGCGTGTCGTGCGGCGGTTGAGGTTCCTCGATATGGACCCACAGTCCCGTCATCTGGCTGTGGTTGCAGGTCGGCATCTGGATGCTTGCCGGGTCGTATGGCACCGAAATGATCGTGCGACCAAGATGGGCGCTGAGGGCCTTGGTCAGTGACGGGATGGTGACAGGCCCGGGCTGCCGGGCGAGGAAGTCGAGGACACTGCCGTGGGACTCGCGCATCTCCTTATAAGGAGAAGTCGACATTGGCGCTCCAGGAGGGGAGGTCCGCTGTTGGGGCGGGAGCGGCGAGCACGTGACAGCTCACTGGTCGTCTGACGGGTCGGTGGATGAGCTCTCCGCCATCTTGATCAGCGTCATGATCGCCGCGTAGGCGTCGGGGTTGGACCGCTGAATCCGCTCGAGGCGACCTGCTGTCGCTACCATGCCGAGGGCTTGTGCCGCCTGCAGGCTCTGCATTTGCTCGATCATCTGCTGCCCGCGTGGATCTCCGCTGAGCGCCAACGTCCAGATCGCGTTGATCTTCGGCGCGTGGTGGAAGATCGTCGGGGGCAGCCCGAACGCCGCCGCCAGCTTGTCGAGCGTCTTGGGCCGGCTGTTCCTGGTGTCGCCGCGACAGACCCGGCTGACCGTCGTGTCCGTTACTCCAGCCTTGCGGGCCAGCGCGTTAGCGGTGAAGAACTGCGTGGTGTCGGGATCACGGATGTGAGCGATCAGCCATTCCAGACGCTCGCCCACGGCCGGGGCGGACTCGTCCGCCTCATGAGGAGGGGGTGAAGACGAAGACACAGGCTCATCTCCCGGGCTAGCTGATCGTGATGGACCCGACCCTATAGCCGAATCAGGCAATGCAGAACATCTCCCGGAAAATGCAGACGGAGTGTCTAACGTGCGACGGCCCGGCTGGTCATGCGTGTGCCACAAGGCGGGACTTCGTTCGCGCTACACCCGCAGGGAGAGACGCCACAACGGGGACATCCGTCCAGCACTGTCCACGTGCATTCACGGCCGATGTGCAGCTCCATCGCCAGTATCGCCACCGGCACTACGCCCATGAACAGCAGCGGAATCCCAAGGTGAGGGCCGTCGTCCGGGTCGATCTCGCCGGGTGGGCCCGCCTCGAAGATCGTCACAGGTCCCCACGATAGGAACCTCATACGCGGGCATTCCTCATGTGATGCGGCGAAATTGCACTCGTCGCGCTCGTTGTAGGTCGTCGACGGTTCGATCAACGGGCGCCGTCCGCCGGGTCGGAGCGGTGCGGGCGATCGCCGTGGCGACGGTGTGAATGCTCGGCTGAGTTTGCGGTTGAGCCGGTTGTGCGGTGAGGCCCGAGGGTGCCGTATGGGGTCATGCCGGCGAAGGCGGCCTCAGGGCGGAACCGAATCGGCGGCCATGAGTGCCGTTGGTCAAGGGCGTGTGGTTGCTCGCTGGTTGCTCGTGCGCATGCGGTACGGGGCGTCAGGCATCGTCACAGCCCGGCACGTCGGCAGGGGCAATCACGGTCAGAGCGACAGAATGCGGCACGGCGCAGCATCAGACGGCATTGATCAAGGCTACTCATAATCCGTAGGTCGCCGACCCAGGTCGCGTCGTGTGGACATGGGGTTTCTTGGTTCCTCTCGGGCCGCGGCGAGCTGAACGGCCGGGGCGTATCACTGGAGCACGTACGCGCCCGGCTTCGGCGCAACGTGTCGTGTCAGTGGTACGCGGGCCGGACGGAGACGACTGAACGCCCGGCCGGGAGCCGCTCTCCCGCCGGACACATCGAAGCGCGTGGGTAGCGAGTCCGCTGTGGTCGGCAGTCCTTGCCTCGCCCTGCGGGGACAACTGGCATGATTCCCTCATTCAGTTGATCATCTGGTGTGACGGGGATGGAATGAGAAGACTGTTAGCGATCCTGGCGGCGATCACGCTGTCGGTCTCCGTGGTGTCCACCTCGCCGGCGCAGGCCGCGGTGGCCTCCTTCCGGGTCTGGCACTGGAACGTCGCGGGCAACACGATGCACAAGGGCTCCACGACGGACGGCCTCGTGCCCGCTGTCACCCGCTCGATCCAGGAGAACGGGGCCACCTTCGCCTCGCTCAACGAGCTGTGCCAGCAGCAGTTCGACGCGCTGATCGCGTCGCTGCGCAACGCGAACTGGCCTGCCGACAAGGCGAACTTCGCCCGTTTCGAGGCCACGATCCCCGGCCGGCCTGGCGGGCCCTGCCAGGGCAAGGCCTACGGCATCGGACTGTTCAGCAAGAAGCCGCTGGGTAGCGCCGACCGCTTCACACTCCCCGATGACGGCAACGAGGTGCGCAAGCTCCTGTGCGCGCCGCTGAAAGAGGATCCGCACCTTCGTTTCTGCACCACGCACTCCACGTTCGTGGACGCGTTCCGCCTTCCACAGCTGACGGCGATCTTCGGTCAGCTCGACACCTACCGGGACAACGGGGATCGGGTCATCATCGCGGGCGACTTCAACGCCGCCCCCGACTTCGGCCGCATGAACCGCTTCTACTCGGCCCAGGTGAACACCCCGAACAACGACGGCAACACCGGCCACTACCGTGAGGTCGACGATGCCGATCCGGCCGCCTGTCCCGGGTACGGCGAGACCACCGTCGAGAAAGTCGACGGGGGTGGCCCGTGCCGTACCGGAACGAAGATCGACATGATCTTCACCCACGAGAGCGAGTACGACGCGGCGGCCTCCTCCGGTGACGCCAAGCCGTCACCGCGCACCTGCGGCGGAAAGGTCTGCTCCGACCACAGGATCCTGACCGGGACCGTGGCGCTGATCCCGCTGCGCACGGGGTACTAGAGCTCTGGCCACCTCTCTGCGAGCCCTGTCGTCCACGAAAGCTCGCCGCCCGATGCCTCGGTACGGCGGAGGGCGGCGCCCGGCCGACCGGGTGATGTGGGTTGGTGGGAGCTCGAGCGCGCAGCGCCTGGTCGGGTTCGCGGTGCGATCTGGAGTTCGTGCCGCAGTGCCTGGTCGGGCTCGCGGTGCGATGTTGGAGCTCGTGCTGCGGTGCGATGAGCGTGTCGCCGCTCGCCGTCGCCTGGGTCGGACGGGCGCTACCCGCCTTTGAGACAGGCTCTAGGCGAGGAAGTCGAGGAGGTGACGTGTCGTCTGGTCGGGGGCCTCTTCCGGGAGGAAGTGCCCGGCCGGGATCGGCCCGCCGCGGACCTCGTCGCACCAGGCTCGCCACACCCCCAGTGGCCGGTACCAGGCGGCGACGGGACCGGCATGGCTCCACAGGGCAAGGGTCGGGCAGGTGATCCGTCGCAGTCCGCGGTCGGCTTCGTCGTGCAGGTAGTCGAGCGTGGCCGCCGCGCGGTATGACTCGCAGATGGCGTGGACGGTGTCGAGGTCGCCGAACGGGGCGATGTACGCGGCGCGCAGTTCTTCCGGGAAGGCGTCCGGGACCTCGGACCACGTGTCGAGCATGTGATTGACGAGGACGGCGGGCGCGCGGGTGATCAACTGCTCGGGCACCGGCTCCGGCGCGGCGAGGAAGGACCAGACCCAGAATCCGAGGCTGAAGTCCATGTTCGCCCGGCTGAACGCGTCACCGGTGGGGACGATGTCCAGGACCGCGAGACGCGTGACGGCGTCGGGGTGATCCAGCGCCATCCGGTACGCGCAGCGTGCCCCACGATCGTGCCCGATCACGACAAACCAGTCGAACCCCAGCGCGTTCATGACCTCGACCTGGTCGCGAGCGATCTCGCGCATACTGTACGGCGCGTGGTCGGGCGTGCTGGGTGGTTTGCCGCTGTCGCCGAAGCCCCGAAGGTCGGTGGCGACGACGGTGAAGCGCTCGGCGAGCCGTGGCGCCACCCGGTGCCACATCAGGTGGGTTTCGGGGATGCCGTGCAGCAACAGGAGCGGCGGGCCGCTGCCGCCCCGGCGTCCGTGAATCGCCGTGCCCCGCGTGGAGATGTCGAACTCCTCGAACGCCTCGAACATGAGGCCGACCTCCTTTCCAGGTGCGTCCCTGACGAACCTGCCCGCAGTCGCCACGCGTACCTGTACCTGCGCCCGCTTCCGCTCCAGGCATGGTCGTGGCAACCGGCTGCCAGGACGGCCCGCGCGGCGGCGGCTCGGAGCATGCGTCAGGGTGGTCGAGCCCTGCGCCCGCCGTCCGCACGGCCAGGGGAGGGTCAGCCGGGTTCCGGCGTCGGTCGTCGTCCGGCAGCCTGGCCTCGCCGATCACCCAGTGGGATGACCACGAACGTTCATCGGAAGTCAGTGGAGCGGCGTCTCGCCAACCGCCGCGAGCAGCAGGATGGGGAGCTCCGGATCAGCTTGACCGACGGCGAGCGCAACCCATCGGCCGACGTTCGCTTGCGGGCAGACGAGCATCGTGCCGCTGAGCTGGCAAAGCTCGCCGAGCGGCGCGGGCGCTGGGCCCCCGTTCTCCAGATAGGGCCATGGATCGATCACACCGGGGTCGCCCCAGCGCATTGTCAGGGTGGTCACCGGTTCCTGGAGGGCGGCGTCGATCTCCTCCTGGCGGCCTCGACGACATCCTCGCTACGGTCGTCCCAGGAGTCCTGGCCGGCCATCACAACGTACACATGGGAGTCCGGCCCGCTGGAGCGATTTCCCTCCCACACGCCCGCCGACGGAACGTCTCCCAGGAAAGGGGTGCCAGGAGGCCGTCCACGACGGTCCAGAGCCGGTGAAGGTTGCGGTCACCCCGTTAGGCGTACTTGTCCCCGATCGCGGCCCGGACGGGGGCGGTGTCATAGATGATCGTCATTGTCGCTATCTGTGGTGGCGTGCCGTCGTCGGGTTGCGGCGCGAAGTCGAAGATGTCGCAACAGTCGAACTCGACGACCGAGCCGTCCCGCAGGGTCCACCCGTAGTGGAAGTAGGCCGCGACGCGGGGCTCGGTGAGGCTGGGCAGCACGTCGTGCACCGTGATGTCGCTGCGCAGGGACGACTCGGCGAGCTTGGCGAAGAAGCCGGTCGTGGGCACGCGCCCGAGGAAGGGTGAGATGACCTCGCCTGCGGGATGGAACAACGTCACGATCTCTCCGGTGTCGCCGGCGTCGAGGGCACGCAGGTACCGGTGAACGATGTCGACGCGAGCATGGATGGGCGTCACGGGGTCTCCTGTCAGCGCAGTGCGTAGGCGTCGTAGAGGACGGCCGCGTCCGTCCGCATGCCGGAGGCGACGGCGAGGGTGTGGTTGAGCCACAGGTAACCGGGCGCGGCCGTCTCGAACCTGACCGCGAGCCGGAAATAGTAGTCGGCCGGGTCGACGGGCTCTCCGCGTCCGAGCGCTGCGATCACCTCGGGCGGGCCGTGCCGTACCCCCTGGGTCTGGATGCAGACCAGGGCGTCGTCATGCGTGCGCAGGGTGTAGCGCGCATCGATGGTCGCGCTGCCGTCAGGGTGGACCACCTGCCAGTCCGCCCCGCCGGCCAGGACGGTTCCGGTCATGCCGGGGCCATCGAACGATCCGCCCAGGACGTCGATCACGCGCCTGCGCCCCCACGGCGTCTGGCCCATCTCCTTGACCGCCGCCAGCTCGACCCGGAATCGGGCCAGCAGCTCCAGGCCGGGCTCTACCGGTTCGTCGAACATGTGTAGGAAGGGCGCTGGTTGAGAAGTTCGGGATCGAAGCCCGCCTTGCGCTTGTACCCGGCGGCGATCGCCGCGAGTTCGGCCCGGGGGAGGATCCGCTCGATGTCGGTGAAGCCGTCAGGGGCCCGCTCGTGAGCGAGCTTCATGACGACCTCGGGGCCCAGTTCGCGGTTGGCGAGGCAGAGCGCGGTGGTGGGCGGGCGCCGATCGTGTTCGTAGGCCGCGAGGGCCTGGTCGATGTCGTCGGTTCCGGCCAGGTGGAAGGCCAGTACCCGGGCGTCGAGGATGGCCTGGGACGCCCCGTTCGATCCGACGGGGTACATCGCGTGCGCCGCGTCGCCCAGGAGCGTGACCCTGCCGTGGGTCCACCGCGGCAGGGGGTCGCGATCCACCATCGGATACTCGTAGATCGCTGAGGCGCCGGCGATGAGTCCTGGTACGTCCAGCCAGTCGAACCGCCACTCGGCGAAGTGCGACAGGACCTCCTCCGCCGGGACCCGCCTGTTCCAGTCACCCCGATCGGCCGCCTGCCCGGCGACGGGCCTCTCGGCGATCCAGTTGATCAGCGGCGGATCGCCGTCCTTGATGGGATAGGCGACGAACTTCCGCTCACCGTCGCCAGCCATGATCATCGACCGTCCGGTGAGGAACGGCGCGGCGTGGGTGGTGCCGCGCCACAGGACGAGCCCGTTCCACGGCGGCGGCCCTTCGTCCGGGTACAGGCGCCCTCGTACGGTCGACCGGATGCCGTCCGCTCCGACGAGCAGGTCGAACGCCAGCGTCGAGCCGTCCGCGAACTCCGCCTCGGACGTGCCGAAGCCGGTCAGCTCGCGTCCGGTGAGCACTCTCACGCCGCTCGCCTCGACCTCGCGCAGCAGCAGCATCTGCAGCTCGCCGCGGTGGATCGAGTACTGCGGCCACCGGTATCCGGCGGCCAGCCCGCGCGGCTCGCTCCAGATCAGGGATCCGAAGCGGTTGTGGTAGGCGAGCTCGGCCGTGGCTCTGGCCCGCTCGTCGAGGTGCCGCGCGAGCCCCAGCTCGGTCAGCTCTCGTACGGCGTGCGGGAGCAGGTTGATGCCCACTCCCAGAGGACGGATCTCGGCGACGGACTCGGCCACGGTGATCTCGGTGAACCCGGCGGCACGCAGGCTCAGCGCTGCCGTGAGGCCACCGATGCCCCCGCCGATGATGAGGATCCGCATGAGCAACTCCCGAAAATTGGTTTGGCCAAAACTATTGTGGGCACAAGTATCGGAAGAGGCAAGAGGTTGGGAGAATCGCCGGATGGAACGGCTGGACGTCTGGTACGAACGCCATGCGCGGGATCTCGTGCCCAAGCTCCCCGTCGACGACGTCGACACCTCGACCTTCGGGCTCGCCTACAACCTTCTGCACCTGTCGTACGTACTCGTGGCGGATCTCGAATCGCGCATCCACCGGCCGAAGGGGTGGACGCTGCCCGGCTTCCGGCTCATGTTCAAGCTCTGGCTGCTGGGGCCGTCGCGGGTGAGCGACCTGGCCGGCTTCTCGGCAATGACGAGGTCGGCGGTGTCCAACGCCGTCAACACCCTCGAGGCGGCGGGGCTGGTCGAGCGGCAGGCCGTACCCGATGATCGCCGTGCGGTGCTGGTCGCGCTCACCGAGGCGGGCAGGCGAGCGGTGAGCGCCGCCTTCGAGGAGCAGAACCGGCGCGAAGGCGAGTGGTTCGCTCCGCTGTCGGGGGAGGAGCGGGAGCAGCTCACCGACCTCATCCGCAAGATCATCGCCAGCCGGCCGGAAGCCTGACGTCCGGCCACGCACACGGGCCCATGCAGGGCGCTGGGCTTCGATGGCGGTGCTTTGCGCTGGGAGTGAAGAGCCGGCCTTCGCTCGGGGCAGGTGCGTCAGGATGGGGACATGCGGACACTTGTTCTAGGTGGTACGAAGTTCCTGTCCAGGGAGATCGCGCGGCAGGCGCGCGAACGCGGGCACGAGGTGGTGTGCGCGGCGCGCGGGGTCGCCGGCGATCCGCCGCCGGATGTCGAGTTCGTCCGGGTCGACCGGAGCGAGGACGGCGGGCTGGCGCCGGTGGAAGGGTCGTTCGACCTCGTCATCGACGTCGCCAGGCAGCCGAGCCAGGTACGGCGGGCCGTCGCGGAGCTCCGGGGTCGTGCCGGCCACTGGACGTTCGTGTCGTCGTGCAGCGTCTACTCCGACACCGGTGAGGCCAACCAGGTCACGCACGAGCCGCTGGCCGCCGATGCCGACGAGTTCGACCCCGAGAACTACGGGCCGGCCAAGGTGGCGTGCGAGCGGATCGTCGGTGGCGGGGCGCTGCTCGTGCGTGCCGGGCTGATCGTGGGCCCGGACGACCAGTCCGACCGGTTCACCTACTGGGTCGACCGGCTGGCGCGCGGCGGGCCCGTGCTGGCCCCTGGGTCGCCCGATGACCTCGTCCAGCTCGTCGACGTGCGCGATCTGGCCGCCTGGACGCTCGACTCGGCGGAGAAGGGGCTCGCCGGGCCGTACGACGCGATCTCCATGCCCTTCGGCAGGGGCAGGCTGCTGGCGGAGATCGCCGAGGGCCTGGGGGTGGAACCGGAGCTGGTCTGGGCCGGTCAGGACTTCCTCGTCGAGCAGAAGGTGGAGCCGTGGATGGGGCCCCGGTCGCTGCCGATGTGGCTGCCGTTGCCGGAGTACGCGGGCTTCATGGCTCGCGACACCTCCGCCGCGCTGGCCGCCGGCCTGCCCGTCCGCCCGGTCGCCGACACGGCCCGCGACACGCTCGCATGGCAGCGCGAGTCCGGCCACACGGTGACCCGCTCGGGCCTCACGGCAGCAGAGGAGGCCGAGCTTCTCCGCATGCTCGGTTGAGGCGGAGACGGGCTTCAGGGCGGCCGCCGTACGCGGTGATCCAGTAGCGGCCCCACGCAAGGTGCTGGGACCCTACTGGCCCTTCAGCAGCAGGCGCAGACAACGCTTAGCTGCGTCGGCGCTGGTAGAGAGGTAGGTACTTGCGGATCTTGCGGTCGCTGGTCGCCGAGCGAGATGCCCAGCGTCGGGAACGCTTGGCGATCTCCAGCGCGGTGAGAGGGCCCGGCGCTGTGAGCTGTGTGACCAGGCGTTCGCGAGGGTGAAATCGAGATCCGGTCGGTGGTGCTCGAGCCCGCCGAGTACGCCGGGTGCTGAGTCAGGAACGCGAGGACTACCTGCGGACGCAGATCGCGCACCGATGAGGTTTCCGCGCCGCGCCCGTCTGTACGTGTGAGATCGACTCACAGGAGGCTGGCAGGATGCGGAAACTGATCTTCGGCATGAACGTGACCCTGGACGGCTACATCGCCGCGACCGGCGACGACCTCGGCTGGAGTGGGGGAGAGGGGCCGGACTCATCGCCGAGCGCCGAGCTGTTCCAGTGGTGGTATGACCAGATGCGGGCGAGCGATCTGTCGCTGTACGGGCGCAAGCTGTGGGAGACGATGAGCTCCCACTGGCCGACCGGCGACCAGCGGCCCAACGCCACCCCGGCGGAGATCGCGTTCGCGCGCCTCTGGCGGGACATGCCGAAGGTGGTGTTCTCATCGACGATCGACAAGGTCGACTGGAACACCCGCCTGGTCACCGGCGACGCGGTCGCCGAGATCGCCCGGCTCAAGGCCGAGGACGGCGGCCCGATGGACATCGGCGGCGCGACGCTCGCCGGGGCGGCCATGCGGGCCGGGCTGATCGACGAGTACGCGCTGGTCACCGTGCCGGTCCTGGTGGGCGGCGGCACGCCGTTCTTCACCGCGCTGGACAGCTGGGTGAACCTGAACCTGGTCGAGACGCGGACATTTCCCGGCGGCGTGATGCTGACCCGATACGAGACGCGGCGATGAGGGAACCTTCTCCCGGCGCTTCCTTGCGTTCCGAGTGAGTTGTTGACCGACTCACTGAAGATGAGGACGACGGCGTCGTTGATCGTGACGATGTTCTTCGGGCATGAAGATGCCCCGCCGGCAACGCCGGCGGGGCGGTGGTGTTCGCGTTGCCGCGTTGGTGTTCAGCTGGTCGGGGTGCTCACTCCGCGGTGACTTCGGTAACGCCGGCCCGTGCGCTGGACTCGTCGACGATGGGGACTTGCCTGATCACAGCGTCGCGGGCAGGCCCAGCCATGGTTTGTCGGTGGCGTCGAATCCGGTGAGCTCGGCGATCGTCCCTTCGACGATGTGCAGGACCGCGATGGTGAACAAACGGTATTCCGGGTCGTCGGGGGTGCGGAGGTACAGCGCGGCGGCAGGCATGCGGTTGACCGTCGTGGCGATGCAGCGCCAGTCGTCGTAGCCGTGCTGGAAGAGCCCACTGGAGACCCAGCCATCCACCGCGTCCTCCGCCGTGACGATCAAGGTGCCCGGGTCGGGCAGCATCGCGAAGCGCAGGTCGTCGCGCAGCAGGGCCATCAGCCCGTCGAGGTCGTTGCGCTCATGGGCGTCGATGTACGACTTCACCACGCCGCGCTCGTCATCCGACAGCTCGTGCGTGGCTTGGCTCCGCCAGTCGAGGCGGCGGTCGGGCAGCTGCTCGCGCATCGTCACGCGCGCCCGCTGCAGTGCGCTGGTCACCGATGCGACCGTCAGCTCGAGGGCGTTGGCGGCCTTCGACGCCGGCCAGCCGAGGACGTCGCGTACGATGAACACCGCCCGCTGCCGCGGCGGCAGGTGCTGGACGGCGACGATGAACGCCAGCTCGATCGTCTCCCGCGCCACCACCGATTCCTGCGGGTCCTCCGGGAGCATCCGGTCCGGGTAGGGCTGCAAGTAGTGCACTTCCGAGCCCTCGGCAGGCACGGGTATGCGATCGTTGCGCTTGTCCAGGAAGTCGAGGCAGGCGTTCGTCGCAATCCGGTACAGCCAGGTCCGCAGCGCAGCGTGGCCCTTGAACGACTCCCGCTTGCTCCACGCCCGCAGGAACGTCTCCTGCGTCATGTCCTGGGCGTCCTCGTAGTTCGCGAGCATCCGGTAGCAGTGCACCTGCAGCTCACGCCGGTAGCGCTCCGTGATGAGCGCGAACCGTGCTGCGTCATTTGAGCGGGCCGCCGCGATGAACGCGGCCTCGTCGTCGCCTAGCATTCTGGCGTCGGTCATGGTCGTCAATCCTTCCGCGGGTGGCGAGGGGACACCAGAACAGACGACGTGGCGGAGGATTTCTGAGCGGTGAAGCCGCTGACACCGGGCCGTTCGTCAGGCCGGATGGGTCGGGTCGGGCACACCCTCGATGTCGAGGTGGGGTCCCCGTAGTACTGGGGAACTCAACACCCTGCTGGCCGACCTGGTCATCTTCCACAACGCCCTGGACCTGATGGACGTGGTGCGCACCCTGGTGGCCGAGGGCTGGCCCATCACCGCCGAAGAGCTCAGCGCGATCTCGCCCTACCTGCGCGCCCACATCCGCCGGTTCGGCGCGTATGCCACCGACGAGATGGGGGTGGAGCCCGAAGTGTTCAACCCTGAGCTGAAAGAGGTCGACTTCACTGTTCTTGACCTCGCCGGCTGAAGCGGTCAGTGGCAGCAGTCGCAGCCGGGGCGGCAGCCACAGGCGTCCAGCTCGGCGCCGGTGACCGGGAGCGCCGCTGCGCAACAGCTGTTTGCCCTTCTCCGCGCATCATCGTCGGGCGCCAGCTCAGCTGGAGCAGGGATTCACCTGTTATCGGCTTTGCGTGGTGCCGCGCGTACGTGGATGCGTTCGCCCTGCGTGCCGAACAGGCTCAGGATCTCCACCGGGCGTCCGTCCGCGGGCCCGAACCAGTGTGGCAGGCGGGTCTCGAACTCGGCGACCTCGCCGGAGCTCATGACGATGTCATGGTCGGCCAGGATCAGGCGCATACGCCCGGACAGCACGTAGAGCCACTCGTAGCCCTCATGCGTGCGCAGTTCGGGTTCGTTCTGCTCGGGCGGGATGATCGCCTTCCACGCCTGCAGGCCGCCGGGCTGCCGGGTGAGCGGGATGAGGATGCGCCCGTTGCGCTTGCGCGGGGTGAGACGGACCCGCGGATCGCCGACCTCGGGCGCACCGATCAGCTCGTCTACGGGCACCCGGAGCGTCTGCGCGATCGGCAGCAGCAGTTCCAGGTTCGGCTTGCGCTGTCCGGCCTCCAGCCGCGACAGGGTGCTCCTGGAGATCCCGGTCGCGGCCGACAACTGCTCCAGCGTGGTGCCGCGCTGGGTGCGTACCTGCCTCAGGCGCGGGCCGATCTGAGCGAGAGCTGAGGCGATGGCTGGTGTCTGCTCCATATCGCAAGTCCAGCACCGGTTCTCCGAAACAGCAATTTTGGTTGTCGATACGGCGCAGCCAGGCGCACACTCCGCAGCGGAGGTGATGGGCTATGCAGTCCCAGATTTACGACGTGGTCGTGGTCGGCGCGGGAGCGGCCGGATTGAGCGCGGCCTTGGTGCTGGGCCGGGCGCGCCGACGCATCGCCGTAGTCGACGCCGGCGAGCCGCGCAACGCACCGGCCGCCCGTATGCAGGGGTTCCTGTCCCGGGACGGGATGGCGCCGGATGAGCTGCTGGCCGCAGGGCGCGCCGAGGTCGCCGGCTACGGCGTCGACCTGATCGGCGGGCGCGTGGCGGGGATCGACACCGGCTTCTCCGTCCGCCTGAGCGACGGCCGCGTGCTCAAGGCGCGGCGGATCCTGGTCGCCACCGGGGTCCGCGACGAGTTGCCCGACATCCCCGGTGTGCGTGAGCGCTGGGGCCGGGACCTGCTGCACTGCCCGTACTGCCACGGCTGGGAGGTACGCGACCAGGCCCTGGGCGTCCTGGGCACTCGGCCCGGCTCGGTCGAGCACGCGCTGCTGGTGCGGCAGTGGTCCCACGACGTGGTCTACTTCGCGCATACCGGCGCGCTGGCCGACGCCGAGCGCACCCGGCTGGAAGCGGTCGGTATCCCCGTCGTACCGGGCGAGGTCGCGCGGCTGGTCGTGGAGGACGACCGGCTGGCCGGCGTGGAACTTGCCGACGGCCGTGTGGTCGCGCGCAGCGCGGTGTTCATCCGGCCCGGCAACACCCCGCACCCCGGCGACTTACTGGCCGGCCTGGACTGTGCGGTGGATGCTGCAGGTTTCCCCGTGGTCGACGCCACCGGTCGGACCACGGCTGTCGGCGTCTGGGCAGCCGGTAACGCGGTCGACCCGCGCGCCCAGGTGATCACCTCGGCGGGAGCCGGGTCCGCGGCGGCGATCGCTATCAACGCCGACCTGGTGCACGAGGACGTCGCCGCCGCAAGCCCGGCTTCGTCGGCGGCGAACGAAGGGGCGTGACCCGCACCGTCCCCGGCCACGGCGTGCCCGGCCTCTAGCGCCGACTCCGTGATCCCGCAGCCCGCCCGCGCCACCTCGGGCCCAGCCTGACCGACCGCGCTACCCACGACCTCAACCGCCTCAACTGTGCGGTTCCGCGACGAACACCCCCACACCTACCGCTTCCACGGCGTCCCGCGAGGCGGGCCGCCCGATGCGCCGCGCCTTGATCCGCGCCTTGATCCCCGCTGTGCCTGCCCTATGAAGGAGTGCTTGCCATGTCTGTTTCCGATGCCGCTCGTACAGCGTCGCGGGGGATGCCGCCCCTGATGTCGTCGTGCGTGATCGTGGTCGTGGCCATGGTCGCCGCGATCAACCTGGCGCTACCGCAACTGTCCGGCAGCGCCCTGCACCCGGATTCCACCCAATTGCTGTGGATCGTCGACGCCTACATCGTGGTGTTCGGGTGCCTGCTCATCCCCGCCGGAGCATTCGGCGACCGTGTCGGGCGCAAGGGCGTCCTGCTGGCCGGCCTCGGCATCTTCGCCGTCGGCTGCCTGGCCTCGGCCGCAGCGCCGGACGTGATAGTCCTGCTGGTCGCACGCGTGGTGACCGGGCTCGGCGCCGCCCTGGTGATGCCGGCCACCCTCTCGCTGCTGTTGCAGGTCACCCCACCCGAGCGTAAGCCGCACGCGGTCGCCATCTGGACCGGGGCGACCGGCGCCGCCGGTGCCCTGGGCACCGTGGGCGGTGGTCTGGTCCTGCAGTGGCTGCCCTGGCAGGGACTGTTCCTGATCATCAGCTTCCTGGCGTTGGCACTCGCGGCCGTAACAGCCTGGGTCGCGCCGCGCGGCGAGCGGCACCCTGCGAGCCTCGACCTGGCCGGCACGGCGCTGTTGACCGCCGCTGTCCTCGCCCTGCTGATCGGCATCGTCGAAGGCCCGCACCGCGGCTGGAGCTCCGCTCTCGTCCTGGGCTCGTTCGCCGCCGCCGCGCTGCTGTTCGCCGTCCTGATCGCGCACACCCTGCGCATCGAGCACCCGGTGCTGGACCCGCGGATCTTCTCGATCGCCCGCCTGCGCACGGGCACGATCGGCGTGGCGGCGATCTTCCTCGGCCTGTTCGCGCTGTTCTTCGTCAACGCACAGTTCCTCCAGTACGTCATGGGGTACTCCCCGCTGGTCACCGGCCTAGCGATCCTGCCGCTGCCCATCGGCATGATCCTCACCAGCCGCCGCAGCATCGCGCTCGCCCGCCGGACCGGGGAACGCCTCATCGTGACAGGGGGCCTCGCCCTGGTCGCCGCAGGCCTAACGGCACTGTCCTTCGTGACCGCCGCGACCACTTACCCGCTCTATGGCCTGGCGCTACTGTCGGTGTCGGCCGGCATGGGCCTGAGCGTTCCGAGCCTGTCCGCGGGGATCATGGCCTCGCTCCCGCCCGCCCGCGCCGGCATGGGCTCCGGCCTGAACAGCGCCGCCCGCGAGATCGGCTCCGCCCTCGGCGTCGCGATCGTGGGCACCGTCGCCTCCAGCCACTTCGCCAGCGCTCTGCCGGCATCCCTGAAGCAGCACTCGGGCTCGGCCTCTCAGGCATTCGACGCAGCCCACCGGCTCGGGCCGGCAGCCCACGCCCAGGCGGTCGATGCCTTCACCGCAGCCATGGCCGCCGGCTACCAGGTCATCGCCGCAATCGTCGCAGCCGCCGCAATCGTGGTCACCCTCGGACTTCGCCGCGCCCGGCCGCGTCCTTGACCGGCATCCCGGCTGCACGCGGGCTGCCACCGTGAGAACGGCCGCTACCCCATAGGCATCCCTGACGTTCGAAGCCGTCTCCGGCACCGTGAACAGGCTGTCCGGACTGACGGGCGTGTCAGCGTCAGCAGACGCCGGGCAACTCGCCTTCATCGTGGTCGCCGAGGCCGACCCGGAACGCCCGGACTTGAAGGTGCGGCTGATCGGCCGGGACGGATCGATCCTCCACGTGCTGGACCTGGTGGAGGTACGAGCGCGCGGGCTGGAGGGGCCAGGGTTCTGGATCAGCGGCACCGATCGCAGCGGTCGCGCGCAGTTCCAGTTCCTGCTCAACGGAGCCGATCAGTGCGAGGTGTTCAGGTTGAACGTCAGCTCTCCCGACGGCAAGACCCCGACCGAGGGCCTGCGGCCGCTCCGAGCGGCGGTGCTACCCCAGGATGCGTCTTCGGTGGTCGTGGACGAGGACGGCGTCCAAAGCCCCGCAGTTACGTATCTCTCCCGACGGTGTCGGGGTCATGCCGCTGCGTCGTCGATGCCGAGGGCGACCGCCAGGTCGCGCAGGCACTCTCCGAAGACGGGCTCCAGGTCGGTGTAGGCGAAGTCCAGTTGGTGCAGGACTTCCATGCACAGCAGGCCGTACAGCCTGATCCAGCACGACAGGAAGACGTGGGCGGCCTCGGGCGGCAGTCGCTCATCGATGGCGGCGGAGTAGGCGGTCAGCTGCTCACGCAGGGAGACGGGCAGGTCGGCCAGGTCGGGCACCGGGAACGGCCGTGTCCGCCACAGCTCGACCGTCAGGTCGAGCAGGACCTGCTCGAACCGCAGGGCGGCCTGGTGGCGCACCGAGTCCGGCCGCCGGTTCGGCGGTGCGATGGGGCTGGCGAAGATCCAGCCGAACTCGGCGGGATGGGCGATGGCCCAGGCGCGCATGGCCCGGCAGACGGCCAGCAGGCGGTCGCCGATCGGCGCGTCGGCGCAGGCGTCGCGGGCCTGCTCCATGCCGGCGGCCAACTCGCGGAAGAAGTCCGCGGTCACCGCGCCGACCAGCTCGTCGTGGCCGGCGTAGTAGTGGTAAAGAGCCGGGCCGCTCATGCCGACCTGCCGGGCGACCGCGTTGATGGTCACCGCGGTCGATCCCTGCTCGACCAGCAGCCTGCGCGCGGCCGCGTGAATCTCCTCCAGGGTGGCCTGGCGCAGCCTTTCCCGCCTGCTGGTGTGTGCGGACATCATCACCCCTCGTGTCGTTCTTTGGCGCCGTTGACATCTTAGGGCATCTATGTTTCCTTAATGACTCTAAATAATCTAGAGCTTGTAAGGAGCGGACATGGGACCTGTGTGGTGGATCCTTCTCACGGTGGTGGTGCTGGTTACGGCCGTGTGGTGGCGGATGTCCAGATCCGCCCACGTCCGGCGGCGCAAGGACTCCTGACATGGCCCGTACGGTGCGGGACCGCTTGTTCGGCAGGTACGCCATGGAGGCGACCGTCACCGTGGCCGAGCAGGTCACCCCCGTCATGCGCCGGATCCGGCTGGAAACCGGCCAGCCCGTCGCCTTCCCCTACACCCCCGGCCAGCACGTCAGGATCCAGCTGAAGGACCCGCTGTCGGTGTCGGGCATCCTGCGCCCGGCCGAGACGCTGCGCACCTACACGATCTGGGACCTCGATCCCGGTAGAAAGGCGATCGAACTGCGCGTCCACCTGTACGCGGGCGACGGCATCGGACTGAAGTGGGCGCGGGCGGCACGGCCCGGGAATCGGGTGACCTTCTGGTGGCCGCAAGGTGACTTCTTCACCCTCGAGGCCGACTACCACGTGTTCATCGGAGAGGAGACCGCCAGCGCCGCCTTCGGACCGATGATCAGAGCGTTGGGAGCCTCGGCCGAGGTGTACGGCGTCCTGGAGAGCGAGACCCCCGAGCACGACCTGCCCATGCCCGGGACGCCGCCGCTGCGCCGCGTCCACCGCCACGGCGCCCCCGCCGTCGCCTCCCCGGTGCTGCTCGCGGCCGTGGCCGAACTCGACCTGCCGGGCAACGCCGGTACCGCCTACGTGGCCGGTGAGGCCAGAACCTGCCAATTGGTGCGCGACTTGCTGGTGCGCGAGCGCAACTGGCCACGGGCCTCGATCAAGACCAAGCCGTTCTGGGCCCCGGGCAAGCGGGGCCTGCACTGACCGTCAAGGAGACCTGAACATGAAAGTGATCATCGTGGGAGGCGGCATCGGCGGGCTCGCCACGGCCGCCGCCTTCCATCGGCGAGGCTGGCAGGTGGAAGTCCTCGAACGTGCTGCTGAGTTCACCGAGGTGGGCGCGGGACTGACCATCCAGCCCAACGGTCTGCGCGCGCTGGACGCGGTCGGCCTGGGCGAGCGTCTGCGCGCCGGTGGGCTGGCCGACCCGCCGGCAGGCATCCGCAGCAGGCGCGGTGACTGGCTGGTCCGCAACGACGTCGAGGACCTGAAACGCCGTTTCGGCTCGTGGGTGACCGTGCACAGAGCCGCCCTGGTCGACCTGCTGAGAGCAGCCGTGCCGCCCGAGGCTCTGCGGCCCGGCATCGACGTCCAGCACGTTCAGCCCGACGGCACGGTCCACCACGGCGGCTACGTGATGGCCAACGGTCCGGCCGACTCCCACGTCGGCCTGGATGAGCTGCGTGAACGCTTCGCACGCTGGCACCAGCCCATCCCCGCGCTGCTCGGCTCCGCGCACGAGGAGGCGGTGCTGCAACACGACACCCACGAGCTGCCGATGCTGCCCACGTACGTCTCCGGGAATGTGGCCGTTCTCGGCGACGCGGCCCACGCCATGACCCCCAACCTGGGGCAGGGCGCCTGCCAGGCGCTCGAGGACGCGGTCACGCTCGCGCACGCGGTGGACACCCTCGGCGTATGCGCGGGGCTGGAGGCCTACGACCGCGACCGCAGGCCACGCACCCAGCTGATCGTCCGCCGTTCCCGCCAGGCCGGAGCCGCCGCGCACTGGTGCTGCGGATGCAGGAATGCTTCAACACCCGGCAGTTCGACCAGGCCGCCGATCTGTTCACCCCCGACTTCCTTAACCATCCGCTTGGCGCCACCGGGTTCGAAGCGGGCAAGGAGGCCTGGGTCCAGGTCGTTGCCCAGTTCCCGGCCATGCGCGTTGTCGCCGACGACATCTTGATCGACGGAGACAAGGTGGCCATCCGCTCATCCGTTGAGGGGATGGCGGCCCCGGGCAGCGACGTCCGACCCATGCTCATCGAGATCTTCCGCATTGACAACGGCCGACTCGCGGAGACCTGGGGCGTCACCGAGGGTCCGGACCCACGTCACTGAGGCCCCGCAGTAACGCACGCGGCGGCGCTTGGCGGGGTCGGCCGGTCCGCGTCCCTCCTCTCGCTCCTGCTGGGCAAGCAGATCGGCCAACCGCCCGGCGGACGCTCTGTCTCCGGCGTCGGCACGAGCACGGAGCTCATCCACCAGGCCCAGCTCGGCCAGCAGGTTAGCCAGCAGCTCGCTAGACGCTGGCCCATGCCACGACAACGCGTGAGCAGGGGCCGACCCAGCTACCAGGGCGTGAAGACCAGCACTGGGCGCGTCCCACTTCTCTCTGCTGAGATCAGGTACTCGATGTCAGACCCCTACGGAAGAATGCCGTCATGGGTGAATCCCTCGCGACGCAGCTCCTTAGAGCAGATCTCGAGGTTTCCTGCAATCAGTGCGGTTACCCGATGTGGATCAGGTACTCAGAAGTTGCGGCTCAGGCCACCGTCACTTGTCCCTGCTGCTTCATCCAGATTCGACTGGTCGACGACACCGGCAGCGCTCATAACGCAGGCGAGGTCGTCGACCAGGAGATCGCACAAGCTCTAAAAGGCCTCATCCGATGAAGTACCAACAGCAGCTGCAGGTGGCCGTACGCGAACGACTTCGCCGACTCATGATTGCGCCCTTCACTAGTGCTGGCCACGAGGTACATCTCACAGTCGCCTGGATCACAGGCCAACCGGCTCTCAGAGGCCTGCTGCAGGAAGCGGCTAGAGCCGAATCCAGCCTGGACCGAGAACGTTTCCGCGCAGGTTTGGCCCGCGACGAGCCGTTCGTCTGGACAAGCAGGACCGAGGAAGGACGTGCCACCCTCGTCTGGGAACTGCTCCAGAACATCGCGAAGGAGGACGAGCGCGATCCTCAGGTGGGGTTCCGGACCGCCATGGACTACAGCAGCAAGTCCAACCTTCAGGACAGTTGGCGGGAGTTCACCGAGGACATCCTGCAGCCGCTATTCGACTTCCTCAGCGAACGCGTCGGCGCAGACAGCAGCATCCTGCACACCTTGCAGCGCTATCGGACCCGCATCGAGTGGTTCGATCGCGAAGAACTGCACGCGCGGTACACGGCTGACACCCGCAACGGCGAGGAGATCTACAACCTCGACCTTCAGCGGTTCCTGTTCCTCGAAGGCGATCACATCACGCACGCCAAGCCACGATCAGCCTCAGGCGAAGCGGACCTGATCGGCGACCTCGACGGCGGCGAGCCCTTGATCTGCGACGGAAAGATCTTCGACGGCGATGGGCGAGGCAAGTCCTACCTCATCAAGGGCATGCACCAGATCATCAA
>NZ_JBYITD010000061.1:0-38607 GCF_057708945.1 Nonomuraea sp. bgisy101 | reverse complement strand
ACAGCTTCGAGCAGCGCATAGCCATCCGACCCATAGGCCCGCGCTAGTTCTTCCTGCTTGGTCTTCGAGGTGGGCATCCGCCAGGAATCGACCCGCAGCTCATAGCGTTCGGCCCAGCCGGGCATCTCCAGCACCTGTTGCACCCAGCCAGGAGCGGCCACCGCCAGTGCCTCCAACGCGGCGCGGACACATTCGCCGGCCAGCTCCACCCGGTTCAGATCCCTTACCGCGGAGATCACGTGCGTGGAGTCGGTGCGCTGTTTACCGCCCGCCTGCAGCAACCCCCGCTCCTGCAACGCCGCCAGGAGCAGATCGAGGGGCCTTTCCTCCAGCTCGTGGGCGATCACCCTGGAGCGGAACTCGCTCAGCACACTGGCATCAAAGCCGGGATCGTTCAGGCTCAGGCCGAGGGCGTATTTCCAGGTCAGATCGGTGGCGACCGCCTCGTCGGCCTGCCGGTCGGTGAGGTTGTCCACCCGCTGCAACACCGTGATCAACGCCAGCCGCCCCGGCGACCAGCCCGGCCTGCCCTCCTTGCCGAAGGCACCTGCGAACGCCTCATCGGCGAACACCTCGCCTAACTCATCGCGCACCCGGACCGGTAACGGCGCCTGCCGCTTCCCTTGGTAGATCGCCCGGATCGCCGCCGCGACTTCGGGTGTCGGCTCCGGCCACGGCCTGGGCTGCATCGACATCGCCGCCTCCATCCACCTCGGCAGCCAGGACGAAGACAACGACGACGACTGCTGCCACAACGCTCATGATCCAGGACAGGCGTCATCAGATCACGAAGCAGCCTGGCAAATCCGAGTTAACCAGCAGGGTCCTGTACCGCTTCAAAACTCGTCCACGCGGTCCGAGCTGGTGTTTCTCCGGGTGATCTAGGCGGCTCGGTGGTACTCGTTGATCGCTCCGCTGAGCACTCTTCGGCGTCGAATCCGACCTTCCAGCGGCACGATGACTTGTCCGTCTTGATCAGGTGGGCGTTGCTGGCGGGACTGGTGCGGCCGATGCCCGTTGTAGTGCTCGGCATGCCCCTCCAGGACCGATCGAAGGTGCCGTTCGTCGTAGATCAGCATCCGGTCCGTGTATTCAGCTCGGGCGGTGCGCGCCCAGCGTTCGGCGTAGCAATTGGCTCGTGGAGTTCGCGGGGAAGTCTTCATCACCGTGACGCCTCCGCTGGTGAAGACCTCGTCGAAGGCGGCGGCGAACTTGGCGTCCCGGTCACGAATGAGGAACCGGAACGAGCTGGCCCTCCGCCCGAGATCCGTGAGCAGATTGCAAGCCTGCTGGGTCGTCCACGCGCCGGTGGGGTTGGCGGTTACGCCCAGGATGTGAACGCGCCGCGTCGCCACCTCCGTTACGAACAACACATACAGGCGCTTCAAGAAGACCGTGTCGACGTAGAAGAAGTCGCAGGCCAACAGCCCTTTGGCCTGAAGGCGTAAGAATGTCCGCCAGGAGGTATCGAGGCTTCGGGGAGCCGGTCTGTTTCGGACGCGGGCGCAGGATTTGTCGCACCGTCGCTTCGCTGACCTGCAAGCCGAGCCGAGCCAGCTCACCGTGTACCCGCCGATACCCCCACCTCGGTTTCTCGCGTGCCAGACGGAGGACTAGGTCCCGGACCTCCTTGCCTGTTGTGGGACGGCCGCCTTCACCCAGGAGGAACAGCCCTGTCAGCGCGGCTCGGCGGCTCTGTCCGGTTCGCTGTGGTGCCGGTCGGCCAAGGCGGTGATGCCGGCTGCGGTAGCGGCGGCAAGGTCGGTGACCATTGTGTCGTCGACGGGCAGGTTGATGATGTACAGGCCGGCCGCGAGAGAGCCGAGCAGGAGCAGGTGGGCCATCGCGGGGTCGACGGGCCCGGCCAGTTCGCCGCGGGCCACGGCCCGTTCGATGACTTCGGCGAGGCCGGCGTGTTCAGCGGCCAGGAAGGTGTCCCGGAACCGGGTATCCAGTTCAGGATTGACGGCAAGTTCGCTTATCAGGGCCGGTGCCACATGTCGGGCCGCCGGGGCGGCCATGCGGACATGAAACATGCGGACTAGTGCCAGCAGGTCCCCGTACAGGGAGCCGGTGTCGGCTAACGGAGGCGGCCACTGCCCGTGCACGGTGGCGACGAACGCCATCTCGGCCTTGGAGGCGTAGCGGCGGTAGATCGCCGCCTTGCCCACCCCGGCGCGGGCCGCGACCTGGTCGACGGTCAGGGCCGGGTAGCCGACCTCGTCTATCAACTCTCGGGTGGTCTGCAGGATTTTGTGATCCACGCGACTGTCTCGGGGCCGTCCACCCCGTTGCCTTCTCGCTGCCATGCCTGCATGATACGGAACATGGGTACCGAAACTGTAGTTCCGAAATCGAGACGCCCAACCCGGGCGCCGTCCGTCCCCATCGCCGATGGAGCCGCACCGCACCGCTTCGCGACATGAACGGAGAACTCAGATGATCAAGTGGGCTGGTTGGATCCTCGCGTTCTGCGGAGCCGCGCACACGCTCGGTGCCCTGACGGTGGAGAAGGCCGCGCGCCACGCCGGGACGTGGTTCAGCGGTGGACTGTGGCACGAGGACCTAGCGGAGATGAGCCCGGCGGGCAGCGCGTACTGGCTGAGTCTGGAAAGCTTCGGCGTGCCGCTCCTCGTGGTCGGCTTGATCGTGTTGTGGCTGGACCGCCGCGGCATCACGCCACCGACGTTCATCGCCTGGATCCTCGGAATCTGGACCGTGGTCGACGCCGTGATCCAACCGTTCACGCCCTGGCCGCTCGGCGTGCTCGCGATCGTCCTGCTGCTGGTCGGAGCTCGCCGCGCCGCCCGTCACGGCAACCCCGCGCCCCCGCGCCCCATCCTGAACCTCGCGGCTCAGCCCCAGACGGGGCTGCGAGGACGGAACCGGGACGGCGACAGCGGCAGAAGCGGCTTCGAGGTCAGCGGCAGATGAGACGGGTGAGGTCGAGATGGTGTGATCGGTCATGTGGGTGTGGCCCGAGTACCGGGCCACCGATCCCTGTCACTGATCCAAATACCTGCCGCAAGGCCCGAGTTAGGACGGGCCGTCACGCAAAGGTTCGGCAATACCCGCGTCTGCCTCAACCTCACCGGTGGCGACGCTCGGGTTTCCCGCTGGCCGTCCACAGATCGTGGACGCCGCCGCCCCGGTGGCGAGGCTTAGTGGCGGGGCTCCGCGGGGGCGGGCCGGGCGTTCAACACCGAGAAGACGTACTGACGAAGAAATCTAGACGCCACGGGTTGCCGGAAAACGGCTCAGTTTCTCCTCGGCGTCTGGCCCCTCCGGCCGTTGGCCACACCCCAGCCGATGAGCAGGCCACCGGCGATCAGGAGAAGCGCGATCGCGGGGATTCGCAGCATCGAGTGCACGAACTCACACTTGCTCACCACACGGATTTCAGACTCTGCCGGAGCTCCGAAGGACCTCGTGAAATCTACCGCTGCGGCCTCGTCAGAGGCGATGAAGGCCGAGCCGCAGTTAGTGCCTCCAGCCGACACCGGCATTAACCCAGCCGCCAGGCCGAAGGCGCCCACCACAAGAGCCATGATCAGCAGCACGCGGGGCAGCATTGCCAGTACCTCCCGAGCGTTAGGGACACGGCGATTGTCTACCAAGTCGTCCATTATTCATACAGCAGAAATGCCGGGTTCGCCCGTTTATCGGAGGAGCACAGCAAGACACTCGCCAGTCATCGCGACTCACCTTTTCCGGGAAGGCGGATTTCCGCATTTCGATTCCGCCGTTAACCCTGCGTGTCAACACGGTCACTCTGATAATTGGTGGGGCGTGCGGCTCGGACGCTGGAGGGGAGCCCGGCCTGTTCGGTGGTGTGCTGCCCCGGCCACCACGAGCGCCGGGCCAGCACCCACACCCCGTACACCAACCTCCGATCTCGCATCGACACCCACAAGCATCGCATTTACACAGGTCACAGCGCTTTCGTACAAGATGCGGACAACCGCCGCGCTCCTGCCCCTCGTGCCGCCGGACACGGGCCTACTCTGAGCAGAGGACGCAACCGAAGACTTCAGCGGGAGGCGACCGCATGCCGAGCGAGAAGGACGAACTGGCCGAACGCCGCTTCGCCAAGCTCGTCGAGCAGGTCAACGCGATGATGTCGGCCTGCCTCAAGCCGGAGTACCGCGGCTTCTACGGCCAACTCGTCCTCAACCGCGACGCAGTCGCCGAGCTGGGCGGACCGGCTGAGGTACGGCGGGCCGCACGGGCGGCCGGACGCCAACTCGGCTGGCATGTCCGCACCCACGCCGCCGACACCGGAACCCTGCTCATCATGGACGACCGCGAGCCGCCCGAAGACGTTCGCCGACTCGCCGCCGAGCGCGCCAACGCCGCCATCGAACGCGCCCTGTTCGGCCCGCGCTGACCCCCACCACCACGCCCAGCGGCGGACGATCCGTGACCGCCCGCGACTTGAACGATCTTTGACCACGCACCTTCAAGCTGAGATCGTTTTCGCAGGTCACTGACACTTCCGTGCAGTTCCGGCGAATATGCCCGCACCCGCCCGTCACATCCCCCCGGGACGCCCCTGAGCGCGTTTTCGCAGGCCACGACCGGTTCCGTTACGTGATCAGAGTTTGACGTGATCTTTGCCGTGCCCGATGTCTGATCATTTTCTGCCCGGTTCCTGTCCAGGCACTCTGAAGGCATAGCGACGTCCGATCCGATCGTCTTTCGGGAGCGTCGCTATGTCCCACCCTTCGGTCCGCCCCGCCACGGACACGACCACTAACTCGACCACCAACACGACTGCCGACCGCCCGGCCCCCAGCCCGGCCGCCGCCAGGCCGTCCACGCCCGACCCGACCCCGGCCGAGGCGTCTGCCGTCGACCTCGAAGCAGGCAACGCGCATGCCGGCGAGGCGGCCAACGGCCTCGGCCCCTCCCCCCGCCTGGGCGGCTCGCTGCCGCTGGATGTGGCCGAGCACGCCTTCGCCCTGCTCATGCGCGGCCCGCACCCGCTGTCGGTCGACGGCGCTGCGCTCGGACACGGGCTCCCGGCTCTGCCGATCCCGCTCAGTGAGTTGCGGGTGATGCTGCTGCACCCATCCTGCTCACGCACCACCCGCGACCACATCTGGCGGCACCTCATCGACCAGGCCCGCAGCGAGCGCGGCGCCTGGATGGTCGCCGCCGTCGCCCTGGCCCTGCCGATGCTGCGCCGCCTCATCGCCGCCCTCGCCGATAAGACCCCGGCCGAACGGATCGACCGCGAGGACCTGGAAGCAGAAGTCCTGACCGCCTACATGCACGCCCTCACCCGGGTGAACCTCACCTGGTCGCACCCGCTGCTGCGGCTGTCACGGCTGACCCAGTTCGCCGTCCTACGCGCCCTGGCCGCCGAACCGCCGAGCCTTGTGGCCGACCCCGACCTCACCGACCAGGCCGAGAGCAGGCAGCAGACGCTCGCCTACCCGGCCGGCCACCCCGACCTACTGCTCGCCCAGGCCGTCGCCGAGGGGGTCATCACCGAAGCCGAGGCAGAGCTGATCGGCTTCACCCGGCTGGAGGGCATCCCGCTCAGCACCTACTGCCGCCGCCGCGGCCTGCTCTACTGCACCGCTCTCAAGCGCCGCCAGCGCGCCGAGAACGCCCTCTACCAGGTGTTTCTCCGGTGCGGCCTGTAGCGATCGGGACCGGTGCCAGCAGAGCAGCCGAGCAAAGATCACACAAAATCCGCTGGACTCACAGGCAGCTCTCAAAACGGCTGGGACTTCTGGAAAATCGAAACCCCCGGCGGGTGGGTCAAAATCGGACACCTTCGCCGGGAACTCGAACAACGCCGCGCCACAGGCTCCGAACACGCGACGAGGCAACACCCTCCACCAAACGAGCAGGGCATTCAATCAGCGTAAGGCACTCCTGACGAAGGGCCCGCATCACATGGGTCCCGCTGCGCCGGTGGTGCAGGAGGTGTGCCCCGGCCAGCACAGTTGGAGTGTGCTGGCCGGGGCATGCCTCCTACGCCACCGGATCAGGCGCTACCGAACGTGTCCTCCTCCATTTCCGCGTCCGCCTCTTCTTCTCCGCTCTCTCCGCCGAAGATCCGGCAGGCAAGTTCTTCCTCGGCCGTGAGCACTACGGCGAACAGCTCAGATACTCCGGTGGTCAGGGCTTTGTGCAGGCGGTGCCAGCCGTCGATGATCAGCAGACCGCCGTTCGGGACCGGTGCCACAATCAGCGGCTCGGACAGGTCCATCTGGGCCGCGTGGTCGCAGTTGATCGCGACCAACTGGAGCATGCCCGCCCAGTCCCTGGGTTCGAGTCGGCCTTCCGGTTGCCGCCCTTGGGCGAGTTCCTTGGCGGCGGTGATGTTCCACCGCCAGGCCATCAGCTGGAAGAACTCCACCCGCGAGCTGCCCGCCCGGCCCAATGCGGGCAGTTGCGTGGCGGGAGGCTGCGGCGCGGTGGGGTGAGCTCGCCGGTGGCGGTGTGGTTGCTCATGCGGTCGTCTCCTGCCCGGCCGAGGTGCTGGGAGCCTGCTCTGTGGAGGAGGCTGGCACGAGCGTTTCGACTTGAGCCAGGAACGTCCGAGCCGCGTCCTGCCGCATGAGGGCCGAGGCCCGGTCGAAGTGGGCCTCGGCGAGTTCGCGCTCGCTATGCAGCCCGACAGCGCGCACGGCGATGGCGGGGTCGGGCGAGGTTGCCTTGTTCAGGTACGGGGTGATCCAGGAGACGAACTTGGCCACCGCCTGCACCGATCTCAGGCCCCGGCCGCCTCGGGCGTGCTCGATGTGCCGGTCAATCAGCAGCCACCACGTGGCGAGCGTCTGCGCGTGCAGGAGGTCGTAGAGCTGCTCAGCCGTCAGCCGCTCGCCCCGACCCAGCCGCCGGGCGATGTCCTCGGCGTTGCGTTGCCGCATCTGCCGGGCTTGCTCGATGACCGCTTCCACCGAGAGCGTCTGGTTCGGCGCAGAGGCGGCGTTGGGCGGGGTCACTGAGGCGTCGGGATGCTGGGGGAGGTTGCTCACGGGGCTGTCCTTCCGTTGGGGGATGACGCCAGCGCCGGGATGGGCTGGCACGGTCGGCTGCTCGTTCACGGCGCGACCGCCGTCGTGGCGGGCACGCTCGCCGGTACGGCCGGTTCGCCGGGGTGGTCATGGTCCACGGGCGCGTCGGGAGCCGGAACGTCCGCTCGCTCACCCGGCTCGGAGGCGAGGTGCTGGGTCAGGAGTTGGCCGCTGGCAGCGAGGAAGTCCCGGGCGGCCATGCGCGAGGCGTGGGCGAGGGCGTGATCGAACAACGTGCCCGGCCGCGCAGCCGGAGCCTCGCCGGTCAGGAAGTGGCGGGCCCAGGAGCGCACCCGCCGCAATGCGTGATCGCAGGTCAACCTTCTGAGGGTGATCTGCGCGTCCACCAGATCCCACCAGACGCGCGAGGTCTGGGTGGAGGCGGCGGCGAACACCTGCTCGCCGGAGAGAAACCGCCCGTTCTGCAAGGCGATGACCGCCTCAGCCGCCGCCGCGTAGTAGGCGTGGCGGGCGGTGGTGATCTTCTCGGCGGTCAGCTCATCGATCGAGCGCCGCTCCTGGTCGGCCGAGGGGTTATTGACGTCCGATGCGAAGGTGTCGCCGTCCGTCTCGCCGGTCGGGGGTAGGGGGCCGGGCTGGTAGCGGTCGTTCATGGCGTGGGTTCCTTTCGTCGGGTGACACGGGTTGGTGAGGGGTGAGGGTCACAGGGCGGCCGCCCGTCCGGCGGCCCGGAGCCGGGGTCTAGCCCGGCCCCGGGCCGAGCAGGCACGCACGGGCGAGACGGATCGCTGTCGGCGAGCGGCGGGTGATAGCCGCGCCGTCACGGCCGGTATCCCGGAGCCGAGGCCAGGGGCATCTCACCGGCGGGCGGCGCGGTGCGACCGGAAGAGTCGTCGGCGGGGTGGGCGTCCGGTTCGACCGGGAGGGCGAGCGCGTCAGCGAGCTTCTGGGTCGCGTCCAGGAACGCCCGCGCGCCGCCTCTGCGGGACTCGGCCATCGCCTGAGCGAACAACCCGCCGGAGGTGACCAAACGGGCGTCGATCAGGAACTCCTGAGCGCGTTGCCGCACGGTCAGCAGCGCGGTGCCGCCGTCGACGGTTTCCTCGCGGCCGTGGGTGAGGTCGGTGACCTGCAGCCACCAGCTCATCCGGTGGTAGGAGTAGGCGATGAGGCTCAGGTCGTCGTCGCCCAGCGTGCCCTCGTCGTCGAGGGAGGCGATGCGGTTGAGGGCCTTGCCCAGGTCATAGCGGGCGTTGTTGGCGTAGCTGGTGGCCAGGTCTTCGAGTCGACCCATGATGATGATCTCCTTCGCTGCGGGTGACGGGGTTCTGAGGGGCGGGCGGTTGGGGTGGGGGCCGTAGAGCCGCTTCGGGCATGGGCACCGTTGCGGGCGGGCCGGTAGGCGCGGAGTTCGGTAGGGCCCCGCGCGGGGTGTGGTGTCCGGCGGGTGGTTCCGGTGCGGCCCCGCGCCGGGGCCGCACCGGACGGGCCGGTCAGACAGTGGCCAACAGCCGGAACGCGCGGGCTTTGAGCTTGGCGTTGTCGTGGTCATCGAGCAGGGCCCGCTCCGCGCGGACGGTGGCGATGTCGCGGCTGCCGAAGACGGGGCTCTTGTGGTCCAGCCGCTCGGTCACCGCGTTGCAGGCCGCCCACCGGGTGTTACGGATCGGCTCCTGGGTGGGTGCCTGGGCGAACAGGTACTCCAGCTCTCGCATGGTCAGGTCGTGATTGCGTTTGGCCAGCTCCTTGGCGTCGGCGGGAAGCGGGTGGAGCCGGGTGGCGAACTGCCGGAACTCCTTGAGATCCATCGGGACCACGAGGAGCTTCTCGGCCTCGGCCGCGAACGCCTCGCCGTGCTTCCACGGCGACGTCGTGGGTGGCGCCGTGGGCGACCACGTTGTTCTTAAACCCCTGGTCGACCAGGGCGGTCTGGACGCTGCCGGGCGCAGTGGCGGCGACGACCCGGTCCAGCAGAGCGTTACCGATGGCATTGTCGTGGATCGAAGCGGGCCGCCACTGACCGAATCGCGCCGGGCCCGGCCCGGAATAACCACCCACAGGGAGCACATCGGAGCCCGCCGGAGCCGCACCGGGTCGCCACTGGAAGTCCCGCCCGCCCCTCGTGACTGTTTTACCCCGTATTGCGAGCCGGTAGTTAGGTATGGCTATCCTTCCTCCGTGTCCTACGATCTGCCGCGTCCCCCTGCCGCAGCCGTTCAGATGCCGGAGAAACTCCCGCGCCGCCATGCCCCGCACCTCGTGGCCCTTCCCTCCTGCCTGATCGCGCTGATGGTGCTGTGCGTGTGCTCGCTGGCGCTGGGCAGCAAGGGCATCGCCTTCGACCGGGTGCTGGAGCTGCTGATCTGGCCGGACGGCTCCGAGGAATCGGGGATCATCGGTCAGATGCGGCTGCCGCGCACCCTGTTCGGTCTGGCCGCCGGGGCCGCGCTGGGGTTGGCCGGAGCACTCATGCAAGGCCTGACCCGCAACCCGCTGGCCGACCCCGGCCTGCTGGGCGTCACCGCAGGTGCCGCCCTCGGTGTCGTGCTCACCACCGGCCTGCTGGGCATCACCAGCCTGTACGGCTATGTGTGGTTTGCCTTCGCCGGAGCCTTGGCCGCCACCGCCCTGGTCTACACGCTCGGCGGCGCGGGCCGGGGCGGCGCGACGCCCGCCAAGCTGGCCCTGGCCGGCGCGGCGGTCACCGCCCTGCTGCAGTCGCTGGTCAACGCGGTCTTGCTGGTGGATGCCGCCGCGCTAGGCGACTACCGGTTCTGGGCGGTGGGTTCGCTGACCGGGCAGCCGACCGCGGCGCTGGGGCAGGTGTGGCCGTTCCTGGCGGCCGGGGCGGTGCTGGCCGCGAGCACCGCGCCCGCGCTCAACAACCTCGCGCTCGGCGACGGCGTGGCCACCGCGCTGGGGCAGAACGTCGGCATGGTCCGGCTGCGCGGCGCCGCGGCGGTGACGCTGCTGGCCGGTGGCGCGGTGGCGCTGTGCGGCCCGATCGCCTTCATCGGGCTGGTCATCCCGCAGCTGGCCCGTGTGCTCACGGGCACCGACCACCGCTGGATCCTGGCCTATTCGGCGCTGCTCGGCCCCATCGTGTTGCTGGCCGCTGACCTTGCCGGGCGCCTGATCGCGATGCCGGACGAGCTGCAGGTCGGGATCGTCGCCACGGCGCTCGGCGCGCCGTTGTTCATCGTCATGGTCCGGCGGCGCGGACTTCGGGAGCTGTGAGCGATGGCGATCAAAGGTGACCTGCCGCGCCCGGGCGGCCTGGTGCTCCGGCTGCCCAGCACCCGCGCCTGCTGGATCATCCGGCCGCGCACCATACTGGTCGCCGCCGTGCTGGCCGTCGCGGTCGCGGCGGCGTTCGTGGCCGAGCTCACCTTCGGCGAGATGGACCTGCCGCCGGCCGAAGTGATCGCCGCTCTGGCTGGCGCAGGCTCACCCGAGACCATGCTGGTGGTGCACAGCCTGCGCCTGCCGCGCGCCCTGGTCGGAGTGATGTGCGGAGCCGCTTTCGGGATCGCCGGCGCCATCTTCCAGACCCTCACCCGTAACCCGCTGGCCAGCCCGGACGTCATCGGCGTGTCGGCCGGTGCGGGCACCGCCGCGACCGCCGCCCTGCTGGTCGGGTTCGGCTCCGGCCTCGGGCTGCAGACGCTCGCGCTGATCGGCGGGCTGGGCGCGGCAGCGCTCATCTACCTGCTGGCCTGGAAGCAGGGCACCACCGGCTACCGCATCGTGCTCGTCGGCATCGGCGTCGCCGCCCTGTGCGCCAGCGCCACCGGCTACCTGCTGCTCAAGGCCGGCGTCTACCAGGCCCAGCAGGCGCTGATGTGGCTGACCGGCAACCTCAACGCCCGCGACTGGGAGCACGTCTGGCCTCTCGCAGTCGCGCTGGCTGTGCTGCTGCCGTGCGTGCTGGTGCTGGCCTCCTGGCTGGGCGGGCTGCAGTTCGGCGACGACGTGGCCACGCTGCTCGGCCTGCCCGTGCAGCGTGCCCGGATCGCGTTGCTGATCGTCGGGGCGGCGCTGGTCTCCTTCGCCACCGCGGGCGCCGGCCCGATCGCCTTCGTCGCGCTGGTCGCGCCGCAGATCGCCCGTCGGCTCTGCGCCGCCTCCGGCCCCGTCCTGCTGCCGTCGGCTTTGGCCGGATCGCTGGTGGTCCTGGCCGGCGACCTCGCCGGGCGGCACCTGCTGGCGGGCACCGAACTGCCCGTCGGGGTGGTGACCGGCGTGCTCGGCGCTCCCGTCCTGCTGTGGCTGCTCAACAGGTCCAACCGTGCCGGATCCGGAGGCTGATGTGAACACCGACCTCACCACCCCCGCGAGCGGCTCGGGCCTGGCGGCGGAAAACCTGACCCTCGCCTACGACGGGCGCCGCGTCGTGGAGGGCCTGAGTCTCGCCATCCCGACCGGGCGCATCACCGCCGTGGTGGGCGCGAACGCGTGCGGGAAGTCGACGCTGCTGCGTGGCCTGTCGCGGCTGCTGGCCCCGCACAGCGGTGCCGTCTATCTGGACGGCCGGCTCATCCACACGATGCGCGGCAAGGACCTGGCCCGCGAGCTCGGCATGCTCCCGCAGTCCCCGATCGCCCCCGACGGCATCACCGTCCTGGACCTCATCAAGCGCGGCCGCAGCCCGCACCAATCGTGGTGGCGGCAATGGTCACCACAAGACGAGCAGGCCGTGTACGAGGCCCTGGCCGCCACCGGCCTGTCCGGGCAGGCCGACCGCAGCGTGGACGAGCTGTCCGGAGGCCAGCGCCAGCGCGCCTGGATCGCCATGGCGCTGGCCCAGGGCACGCCGGTGCTGCTGCTGGACGAGCCGACCAACCACCTCGACCTGGCCCACCAGATCGACATCCTCGACCTGGTCATCGACCTCAACCGGGAGCAGGGCCGCACCGTCGTGCTGGTGCTGCACGACCTCAACCACGCCTGCCGCTACGCCGACCACGTCGTCGCGATGAAGAACGGCCAGATCGCCGCCCAGGGCGCCCCCGCCGAGGTGTTCAGCAAGGAGCTGATCGCCGACGTCTTCGGATTGACCTGCACGGTCATCGCCGACCCCGCGGGCGGCGGGCCGCACATCATCCCCTTCGGCCGCCATCACACCGCCACCGGCCCCTAAGACCACCCGACACCATCGGACGCCATGCGCGCCGGTGACCATCGTGACCATCCGCCCTCCCTGACTCACCGCACCATCAGCCCGGCCTTCCGGGCCGCCAGGAAAGGACCCTGCCCATGCCCGCCACCCTCACCACACCCGGCCGCCGCCGCTTCCTCACCCTGGGCGGCGGGCTGGTCGCCACCGGGGCGCTGGCCGCCTGCGGCACCTCAACCGGCCAGACGCCCGCCGCGCAGCCGAGCGCCGCCGCTGGCCCCTGGAGCTTCACCGACGACCTCGGCAAGAAGATCGATTTGCCCGCCCCGCCGCAGCGCATCGTCGCCCAGTCCCACCCCGCCGCCGCCCTGTGGGACTTCGGCATCAAGCCGGTCGGCGTCTTCGGCCCGCAAAAGGGCCCGGACGGCAAGCCCAGCCCGCAGATCGGCAACCTGGACCCCGCCACCCCCTCGGTCGGCACCGCGTTCGGCGAGTTCCAGATGGAGAAGCTGATCTCCCTCAAGCCCGACCTCATCGTCACCATCGCCTACGGCCCGATGATCTGGTACATCCCCGACGAGGTCCGCAAGAAGGTCGAGGAGGTCGCCCCGATCCTGGTCATCCAGCTCATGGGCGTGTCCGTCCCCGACGCCGTCAAGCGCTTCGGCGACCTGGCATCCGCGCTGGGCGCCAACCCCGCCAGCCCCGAGATCACCAAGGCCAAGACCGACTTCGAGGCCGCCGCCGCGGCCGTGACCGCAGCCGCCAAGACCAAGCAGGGCCTGTCGATCGCCGTGGTGTCCGGCACCAAAGAGACCTACTTCGTCGCCGATCCCGCCTTCCACGGCGACGTGAAGTACTTCCAGCAGCTCGGCCTCGACGTCGTCAAGCCCGTCAAGCCCGAGACCGGGTTCGAATCCCTGAGCTGGGAGCAGGCGGGACGCTACAAGGCCGACCTGATCCTGGAAGACGCGCGGCCCGAGGGCGGGCTGACCCACGAGCAGATGGCCGCCTACCCGACCTGGAGCGGCAACCCGGCCGTCAAGGCCGGGCAGGTCGCCGACTGGCAGAGCGAAACCCCCTACACCTATCAGCGCTTCACCAAGGTCCTCAACGACCTGGCCACAACCCTCAACAAGGCCCGCGCCGACATCGTCTGACACCCCGGGTCGGGCAATAGCGGCTCAGTTGGCACAGGGTGTGCCCGCCACGGCCAAAGCCGGGCACACCCGCATGTCACCGCGGACTCGGTGCGCCGCCCAGGTCCCGCTGGTGTGGCTACCGGACGCTCAGCGCGCCGAATCCCGGCCACCACGAGCTCGAGCGTCAGCAGCGCGCCGATGGTCTCCGCCATCAACAGGCCGATCAGCACCAGCAGCTGAATCGCGCCGGCCTCCGGCGGGTCGGCGCCTGTGTGCTTCAAAACTCGCATGTACGGTCTGAGCTGGGGTTCCTCTGCCTGGCTTATTTGGCTCGACGGTACTCGTTGATCGCGCCGCCGAGTACTTTGCGGCGTTCGATCCGGCCTTCCATCGGCACCACGACCTGTTCGTCTTGATCGGGTGGTCGTTGCCCTCGCGCCTGGTGAGGCCGGTGGCCGTTGTAGTGACCGATGTACTCGTCCAGTACCGAGCGCAAGTGACGTTCACCGTAGATCAGCATGCGGTCGCTACATTCGGCGCGCACTGTACGGATCCACCGCTCGGCATAGCAATTCGCCCGAGGTGTCCGCGGCGGCGTCTTCAGCACCGTGATGCCCGCGGCGGCAAAGATCTCATCGAAGACGGTAGTGAACTTGGCGTCCCGATCGCGGATGAGGAAAGCTTGCTCACCGAGGTCGATCAGGAGATTGCGGGCTTGCTGAGCGGTCCAGGAGCCGGTCGGGTGAGAGGTCACGCCCAGGATGTGTAGGCGCCGCGTACGAACCTCCATCACGAACAACACGTACAAGCGCTTCAGAAAGATCGTGTCAACATGGAAGAAATCGCAGGCCAGAAGTCCCTCAGCTTGCGCACGTAGGAAGCTTCGCCAGGAGGTATCGAGATATCGGGGCGCCGGGCGGAAGCGGCGCGAGCGCAGGATGCGCCGCACGGTCGCCTCACTGACCTGGTAGTCGAGCCGCACCAGCTCTGCGCCTGCCGAAAACCTCATCCATGCAGTTCAAGCGGCATATGAGTACTCGTGGAGGACTCCTCCGAGTCGGTCTCTTCGGCGTACGTTCAGGTCGATGATTCGCTCTGGATCGGTGATCGGATCCGGGACGGCGCGCAGCGGAGCCGCCTGGGCCAGGGCTTGGTGGGCTCGGTGCTGGTTGTAGAAGTGTTCGTACTCGTTAGGGCGTGCCGCAGGTGGTGTTCGTTCCAGAGCGCCCGGCCGCGCGCTCGCCTCGGCCGCGGGCAACGCGATGGTGCCGCTGATGGCCGCCACCTTGCTGGTCGTGGTCGCCTCCCAGGTGCCCGCCCTCACCGCCGACCCGTCCGCTCTGGCCAGCCTGGCCGGTGTGGTGCCGTTCTACGCCGTGTTCCTGTTCGTCATGGCCTTCGCCGGGCTCGCCGTCGCTCGCCTGTTCCGGCTCGGCACCGGCGACGGGCGCGCGGTCGTCTTCACCGGCGCGACCCGCAACTCCCTGGTCGTGCTGCCGCTGGCGCTGGCCCTGCCCGCCAACCTCGCCCTGGCCGCGGCCATCGTGGTCACCCAGACCCTTGTCGAAGTCGTCGGCATGATCATCTACATGCGAGCCGTCCCCTGGCTGCTGCCCGAGCGCGGCACCCCGCCACGTCTACGCCGGATCCTGCGAGCCGCCGTCCCGGAACGAGCCCTTGAACCTGCGCGCCATCACCTCCAGCGCCCCCTCCTCCACCGCGGCGATCACCACATGTATCCGTCATCGAACTGAACGAAGATCAACTCTCTGCCGCCAATTTCTGCACTCAGCCTCTCGGAGGCCAAACGTCATGGCACATCTCATAGGCGATCAAGAAAAGCCCGCCCGAGACGGCCACGCGAGTCCTTCCCGCCCAGCCTGTCTTCTTGACCGTCCAAGAGTTGATCAACTCGCCTGTCCCGCGGTACCCGCCCCGGCACACTCCCTCACTGCCGGTCGAGCCGGCACTCGGTGAAGCTCGAAACAATGCGAGGCATTCCGTGCGCGTGCGTGCCATCAGCACCATCACCCTGTCCGCTGTCCTGTCATGCGGTGTCGCCAGCGGACCCGCGACCGCGCAACCCAGCGGTCACGAAATCATGTGGGGCAGCTACGTCGCTACCGTCAACGCCGACCGCACCCCGCATCCGGATATGCGATGACAATGACAATCCCCGCCAGCACACCATGGCCCGTTACATCACGTCTAACCTGCAGACCTGGACGGTGCTCCCACCCAACGACTCCTGCGCCAGCGACCGCACCTATATCAGCAAGATCACCCACGTCCAGGTCTGCGGCGGCGAGGAAAAGATCAGCAGCATCAGCTGGGATTGCCCGCCCTACGAGAAGATCGGCAGCAGCATCCTGTCCTGAGATGCGGTGGTAATGCTCGAGCTGCCACATCGATGCTCAGGATCCAGATAGACCGATGCAGGGCGTCTGGGCTCGGTTGCGGGACGGATCGGACCTTGCATCTCCCGCACTGACGTCTTCAAGATGTGGTGCGCCACGAGGCGCTTTGTTGGCGGCGTTAGCGTTCTATGATCACGCCGCAGGCGATGCGGCCGCCGGAGTCGCCGGTCTTGAGGGTCTCGGCGTCAGGGCCGGCCTCGCCACCCGTCCGGCGATAGCGGTCGGGAACATTGGCCTGGTTGTCCGGTCCGGCATGGATGACGATGGCGCTGCCATCAGGGTCGAAGAGCGGCTCCACCCGGAATCGATCGGTGACGGAGGTCGCGTTGCCTCTGCCGTCCGCGCCCACCAGGAGAGCGGGCAGATCACCGGAGTGGTCGGGATGGGAGCCGGAGCCGAGATTGAAGTGACCCCCTGCGCTGAAGAACGGGCTGCCGGTGGACGGATCGGTCGATCGGGGATCACAAACACCCTTGGTGTGCACGTGGAAGCCGTGATACCCGGCGGGCAGGCCACTGACGGCAACGGTGACCTTGGACGTGCCGGAATCCCCGTCCTCGATGCGGAGGGAGCCTACGCTCTTGCCATCGGCGTTCTTGATGACAGCCTCGGCCGCCGGTTGCCCCCGCATCCCCTCGGCTGTCCCAGCGACGGCCAGAGCGGCCGCTCCCACGCCCAACGTGGCGGCTAGAGTCAGATGCACTTTCCCAGGCATGACATCCCCCGCACCTACGTGCCCTTATCCATGTTCCAGGAAGGTCCAGATACCCGTTTTCGTATCAGGCAGTCGCCCTGCTGCGTGTGCCGCCGATCGCCAGGAAGAGGCCGTTCGGCATCGCCACCGCGAAGCATCCCCGTGCGGTAGTACAGCAGGGCGTGCTTCAGTGTCGGCATCGACGCAGTGCTCGACTTCTTGGCATGAGCGCACCTTGCGAGGGCGGGGACGCATTCACGGGCCCCCCACCCCTTGCCAAGCTATCGCCCAATATGGCTATCATCGTAATATGGCGATTAATGAGGGTGGTCGGTGTGTGAGCGCCGACATCGCGGCGGGCCTGCCGCCCGCCGCGGCGCTGTTTCACTCCCTGGCCGATGAGACCCGGCTGCGCATCGTAGCCAGACTGGCCCGAGGTGAAGCGCGCGTGGTGGACCTGACCGGCGAGCTCGGGCTGGCCCAGTCCACCGTCTCCAAACACCTGGCCTGCCTGCGCGACTGCGGGCTGGTCGACTACCGCGCTGAGGGCAGGCAGTCGTTCTACGCGCTGACCCGGCCGGAGCTGATGGACCTGCTGGCCTCGGCCGAGCAGCTGCTGGCCGCCACCGGTCACGCGGTCGCCCTGTGCCCGATGCCGAGCCTGGCCGAGGACCTGGCAGAACAGGCCGGACTGTCATGACGTCGCTGGGCATGCCAGGGCTCGGGCCCACCGCTGATCGCCGCGCCGTACTGCGGCGCCGGATCCGCCTGCTGGTCGCCGCCACGATCATCTACAACGTGATCGAGGCCGCTGTCGCCATCACAGCCGGCACCATCGCCTCCTCCGCGGCGCTGATCGGCTTCGGCCTGGACTCGATCGTCGAGGTCGCCTCCGCTGCCGCGGTCGCCTGGCAGTTCTCCGGCGCCGACCATGAAAAGCGTGAGAAGACCGCGCTGCGGATCATCGCGATCTCGTTCTTCGCGCTGGCCGCCTACGTCACCTTCGACGCCGGGCGCGCGCTGCTCGGCGCGGGCGAGGCCGACCACTCGACCCCCGGCCTGATCCTGGCCGCGCTCAGCCTGATGATCATGCCGGTGCTGTCGGCCGCCCAGCGGCGCGCCGGCCGCGAGCTCGGCTCCGCCTCGGCGGTGGCCGACTCCAAGCAGACACTGCTGTGCACCTACCTGTCGGCGGTGCTGCTGGTCGGCCTGGCGCTCAACAGCCTGTTCGGCTGGTCGTGGGCCGACCCCATCGCCGCCCTGGTCATCGCCGCGGTCGCGGTCAAGGAAGGCCGCGAGGCCTGGCGCGGGGACGCCTGCTGCGCCCCCAACCCGCTCGCCGCCGGTACCTCCACCTCTGCGCCTGCCTCCGCAGCAGCCTCGGATTCGGCTTCGGCCGGGTGCGCCGACGGCTGTTGCACCACCGACCGAAAGGACGACTGATGATCGGCCGCCGGATGCCCGCCCGCGTGCGGGCCGCCTACACCAGCGAGATGAACGCCGCCCGCACCACCGCCGACCCGGAGGCCCGATGGCGACACCTGGAGCGGGCGCACATCATCTCCCAGCCCTGGCCCTGGCCACACACCCGCAACCACATCGCCATGTTCGCCCTGGCCATCGCCCAGCGCGACCGCCGCGAAGCCGTCGGCCAGGTGATACGGATCATCGTCGCCGCGCCGGGCTCGGCGCTCGGCCGCTACCCCGAGGGCAACACCGGCCGCGCCCGCGTGAGCTTGACCCAGCCCATGCCGATGCCGGCCGATCTGGCCGCTGTGCTGCAGTCCGGCTGAAGCCGCCCCGCCTAACTCCAGCCATCAGGTCCGGCCACCGCATCTGGTAGCGCATCGTGCCCGCGCCGGTGCCGGGCTCGGGGCGGGGTGCCGGGTTGGCTGTGATCGTGGTCGGGGCGCGCTCTGCGAGCATGGGCCAGGGCGGCCAGCGCGGTGGTGATCGGCACCGCCGCGATCAGGCCGAGAGTGCCGACCACGGCCCGGACGATCTCCTGGGCTAGCACCGGGTTGGTCACGATCTCGCCCAGGCCCTGGTCGCCGACGCTGATCAGCAACAGCAGCGGCAGCGAGGCGCCCGCGTACGCCAGGATGATCGTGTTGATCACCGAGGCGATGTGGGCGCGGCCGACCCGGGCGGCGGCCCGATACAGCTGGGCGAAGCGGTAGCCGGGGTTGGCGTGGGCGAGCTCGGCGACGGTGACGGACTGGGTGACGGTCACGTCGTCGAGCACGCCGAGCGAGCCGATGAGGATGCTGGCCAGCAGCAGGCCCTGGGTGTTGATCCGGTAGCTGCTGTCCAGGTAGAAGGAGCTTTCGTCGGTGATGCCGTTCAGCCGCACCAGGTCGATGGCGGCGTAGGCCAGCAGGCCGGTCAGGGCGAGGCTGAACAGGGTGCCCACGATCGCCATCGAGGTGGTGATGGTGAAGCCGTGGGTCAGATACAGCACCGACAGCATGATCGCCGCGGCGCCGATGATGGCCACCAGCAGCGGCGGCTGCCCGGCCAGGATCGCCGGGATGACGAAGGCCAGCAGCAGCACGAAGGTGATGGCCAGCCCGACCAGCGCGCTCAGCCCGCGCCAACGGCCGAAGGCGAGCACGGCCAGCACGAAGGCGGCGGCGGCCAGCCACAGCGGCGAGGAGCGGTCGTGGTCGGAGATCTGGAACGGCGAGACCTCCAGGACCGGTTCGGGCGAGTAGATCAGCCGGATGTCATCGCCCACGCTGAAGCGCTGAGCGCCCGGGCCGCTGGGCAGCTGGGTGGTGATGCGCTCGCCGTTCTGTGCTCCGCTGGTCAGCTCGACCTCGGCGCTGCCGCAGGTGGCCGGGTCTGGCGGCGCCACCTCTCCTTCCGTCATTCCATCCGGTGGGGGCGTCTTGGGGCACTTCTTCAACGTGATGGCGGTGATGGTGCCGGTCAGGCGTTGCAGCCCGGCCTGCTCCTGCGACGCCTGGCCCGCGGCGTCGGCCGGGCCCAGCGGGGCGGCGGGCCACAGCCAGATCAGCGCGGCCAGTGTGGCCAGCGCCAGCGGAACGATCACCGCCACGGTCCCGATCACGGCGCCTCGTGGGCTCGGCCCGGCGGGGTGATGCGAATGGTTGGCGCCCACGCGGCACGTTCTCCCTCGGTTGTGGTCGGTCTGGTCGGTCATCGTCGCCGGCTCCCGGGGCGGCGCTCGGTGGGGTCGTTGCTCCCCGCAGGCGTGCGGCACGATGATGGCCGACAGCCTCAGATCAGGGTGCTCCAGTAGGACCAGAACCGCACACCGATCAGAGCGATGACGGCCAGGAACCAGACGGTCAACGGCACGCTGTGATACCCGATGACCGTCGCGGCTGCCCGGCGCACTCCGGCCGGGACGGGCAGGTGGCCCTGGCGCAGGTTGTGCAGAGTGACGTACCAGAACAGCGGGATGGTGACCGCCCACACCACCATGCAGTATGGGCACAGCGCGCCGATCTCATACAGGCTCTCGACGATCAGCCAGTGCACGAACACCGCCCCAGCAATGACGCCGGCCTGCAGGCCGAGCCAGAACCAGCGCGCCGGCCAGGCACCGGCCAGCAGGGCGGCGCCGCCGGCGGCCACGACGGCGAAACCGGCGATGCCCAGCAACGGATTCGGAAAGCCGAACACCTCCGCCTGCGGCGTACGCATGATCGACCCGCACGACAACACCGGGTTGATGCTGCAGCTGGGCACGTAGGCCGCGTCCTTCAGCAACGCGATCTTCTCGATCGTCAGCACGAACGAGGCCAGCAGGCCGATCGCTCCGCCGACCAGCAGCAGGCCGGGCAACAGGCGAGGAAACGGCCCGCCCGCCGGCTCCGCCTGCTCGCTCGGGAAGGGATGGGGGGCGTGGGCCGCGCGGTCGACGCCGTGCACGGCAGACGCGGCGGCCGCGGTCTTACTGGGCGAGCGCCGCATCGATGGCCGCCTTGAACTCCTCCAGCGAGTTGGGCTTGAGCTTGGTGCCGTTGAGGAAGAACGCCGGGGTGCCCTCCACACTGGCGGCTTGCCCGTCGGCGACGTCGGCCTTGATCCGCCTCAGCGTGGCCGGATCGGCATACGCCTTCTCCCAGGCGGCCATGTCCAGGCCCAGGTCCTTGGCGAAGCCGCGGAAGACATCGTCGGCGGGTACCTGCTTTTCGCCCCACTGGGTCTGGGTCTCATACATCCGCCGGTACATCGCCTCGAACGTGCCCTGCTGGGCCGCGGCCTCCACCGCGCGAGCGGCCCGCTCAGCGTTGAAGTGGCCGGGCAGCGGGAAGTAGCGGACCACGAACGTGACCTTCCCGGCGTAGTCCTTGCGCAGCTGTTCCACCACAGGGAAGACGGCCCGGCAGCCCTCGCACTCGAAGTCCAGGAACTCCACCAGCGTCACCTTGCCGTCTGTGGCGGTCTGCAGCCGGTGACTGTCCGGGCGCACCAGCTGCGCCGCCGCCACCGTGCCCGCTGCGCCCGGGCTGCCGGACTGCCCGGTGCTGGAGCCGAACCTGTTGACGGCGATGACGACCGCCACCACCACGACGAACATGGCGATCACCGTGACCGTCACAGCGAGATTGCGGCGGCGGACGGTAGCGCCCTGCTCGCTCGCCCGCGTGGCATCGACCTTCGCGCGCGGGCCCTCGCCCTGCTTGTGCGGTCGCGACACTCCGTCCCCCTACCTCGCGCCGTGTCGCCTCAATCTAACGGACATTGATATGAGCGGCGGTCTGGCCCGGCGGCGCCCTTGCCCGCAGCAGCAGCGAGTGGGGCCGAGAGCACGTGGCGGGCGCTGTTAACGTGACCGGGTGACAGACGAGCGATGCGATCTTCTCTGCCTCGACCTCCCACACGCCGAGCAAGTCCGCGCCCGCCTGGCAAGCGAGCACAACCTCACCTCGGCGGCCGAGCGGGCCAAAGCCCTGGCCGACCCCTCCAGGCTACGCGTCGCCCTGGCGCTGGCCGCCGGAGGCGAGATGTGCGGGTGCGACCTGGCCTGGGTCTGCGCCTTCAGCCAGAACCTGGTCTCCCACCATCTGCGCGTCCTGCGCACCGCAGGTCTGGCCACCTCCCGCCGAGACGGCAAGCTCGTGATGTACCAGCTGACCGCAGCCGCCCTCCCCCTGCTCGACCTGCTGCTGGCCGTGACGGCAACGCCTGACCGGTGATCTGGCCGGCACCACGGGGCTGATGCTGACAGGAGCATCGGAACAGAAAGTCCCGTTAGTCGACCGCTCCCGTAGCTGTTGATCTTCGGATCGACCGGGCGGCAGCCCACTATGGGAGCATTAGCGCGAATGTAGCGCTATGTGTTAGCTTCAGCACGGAGCGTGTTGATATGCGTCTGCATGGAGTCCATGCTGGACGCTGGCGAAAGGCGGCGCCCATGGCGACGCAGACCCAAGTGACCGACTTCTCTCGCGACGTTCTCGGCCGATATGTGTGCAACACGCTGGCCGAGGCGATGGTCAGCACGGACGGGCAGGCCTCGCCCGGCGCCCGGCCGTTCGATGTCGTCGTCGTCGGGGGTGGCAGCTTTGGCGCGGTGGTGGCCGCGCACATGTTCCACCTCGACGCCGCACGGGCACACCGGATCCTCGTGCTGGAGGGCGGCCCCTTCATGCTGCCCGAGCACGTGCAGAACCTCCCAATGCTGGGCCTGGCCGTGCCTGCCGCCACGAGCATCGCCGCGCTGCGGCAGGCCGGGCAGGCGAACGTCGCGCGCAACGAGGTGTGGGGGCTGGCCTGGCATTCCCCGGTGCCCTTCCCCGGGCTGGCCTACTGCGTGGGCGGCCGGTCGCTGTATTGGGGCGGATGGGCACCCAGGCCGCTGTCGGAGGAACTGTCGCCCACCGTGTGGCCGAAGGTCGTCGTGGACGACCTGCGTGATGACCAGCTCGACGCCGCCTCCCGGCAGCTCGGCGTCGACCAGACCAACGACTTCATCTTCGGCCCGCTGCAGAACGCGCTGCGGGAGCGCCTGTACCAGGCGGTGGGCCAGCAGCTCGTTCCCGCAGCGATGGAGCTGGCGGCGCTGCCCGACCACCCGGCGGTAGGCGAGGCGCCCACGACGACGGCGGAGCTGGCCCGGCTGCTCGGCATCAGCCCCGAGGCCGCCGGCGACAGCAGTCCGCAGGAGCTGGCCGACCAGCTCAAGTTGGAGGCCCCGCTGGCGGTGCAGGCCAGTACCCGACCGGGCTTCTTCCCGAACAACAAGTTCAGCGCCGGACCGCTGCTGGTGCAGGCCGCCCGCGCCGCCTGGGCCGAATCGGGCGGCAACGACGCCGACAAGCAGCTGATGATCGTGCCCCAGTGTCACGTGCTGCGCCTGGACACCCGCGGCAGCGAGGTCATCGGTGTGCAGACGAGCCAGGGATATGTGCCGCTACCGCCCGGCGGATCGGTCGTGATCGCGCTGGGCACGATCGAGAGCACCAGGCTCGCGCTGCACTCGTTCGCCGCCCTGCCCGGCACCGGCCCGATCGGCAGCGGGCTGATGGGGCACCTGCGCTCCAACCTCACCATCCGCATCCCACGGCAGGCCCTGGGCCCGATCGCCGAACGCGAGCTCATGGCCGCGGCCCTGCTCCTCAAGGGCCACGCGGTGGACACCGACGGGCGCGAACGCTTCTTCCACCTGCAGATCACCGCCGCCGGCCTCGGCGCCAGGGGCGGAGACTCCGAGGCGGAGCTGTTCAAGAAGTTGCCCGACATCGACCTGTTCGACCGGTTCCAGTCCGCCAACGACACCCACGTGGTGATCACCTTGCGCGGCATCGGCGAAATGGATCCCGGCAACCCGACCAGCCGGATCCAACTGGACCCCGAAATCGACGAGTACGGCGTCCCACGCGCGCTCGTGCACCTGGCGCCCAGCGAGGCCGACCGGCGGCTCTGGCAGGAGATGGACGCCTGCGCCGACGCCGCCGCCCTGGCCTTCGCCGGCGGGTCACCGTACGAGATCCTCGACGGCGCGACGTTCCGCCCGGCGGCCGCTGGGCAGGCGCCCTCCGAAATCGTGCCATTCGCCCGCCGCCGCGACGGGCTCGGCACCACCCATCACGAGGGCGGGACCCTGCGCCTCGGCGACGACCCGGCCACTTCCGTCACCAACGCCGACTGCCGCCTGCACGGTGTCGACAACGCTTATGTGGCCGGTCCGGCGCTGTTCCCGCGGCTGGGCTCGCCCAACCCGATGCTCGCCGGCGTCGCGCTCGCCCGACGACTGGCCGAGCATCTCACACCGGCCCGCCGCTACGTCTCCGACGACAGCTTCGAGGTGCTGTTCGACGGCACCGACATGAGCGCCTGGCGGATGGCCGGCGCCGGCCGGTTCCAGATCGTAGACGGCGCGCTGCAGGCCATCCCCGGTAACGGTCTCGGCCTGCTGTGGTGCACCCGCTCTCTCCCCACCGACTTCTCGGTGCGTCTGCAGTACCGCCTGACGCGCCCCGACGACAACGGGGGCGTGTACGTCCGCTTCCCCGACCCCACCGGCAAGGGCTACGAGAACCCGGCGTGGGTCGCGGCGCATTTCGGCTTCGAGGCGCAGATCGACGATCTGGGCCGGCCCGACGGCGCGGACCTGCACCGCACCGGCGCCATCTACGGAGCCACGGACCAGACCTACACGTCGGTGGCGGCGAGGCCGCCCGGCGCATGGAACGACTACGAGATCCGCGTCCGCGGCCAGGACTACACCGTGCTGCTCAACGGGCAGCAGGTCACCACCTTCACCAACACCGACCCCGGCCGCGGAGTGCCGACCACTTCGGAAGCGCCCGCATACCTCGGACTGCAAGCCCACACCGGTCGCGTCTGCTTCCGCCGCATCCGTATCAGCGTCATCTAGATGAGCGCCGTTCCCTGCTCAGAGGTGAAGCAGCGCCGTACTTAGGCCGAGAACTGCGCAGATCCCCAGGATGCGCGGCATCGGCCACTTGAGGACGAAGGTCATGAGCAGCGCCGCCACGGTGATGGCGAGCGCGACGGGGCTCAGCGAGGCCGGGTCGGGCAGCTGCATGATGAAGGGACCCCAGCTCCACCGGGACGTCGTGGTGAACAGGGTGTGCTCGGCGAAGTAGAGCGCCAGGTTGGCGATGACGCCCACGACCGCGGCGGTGATGCCGGTGAGGGCGGCGCTGATCGCGGTGTTGTGGCGCAGCCGCTCGACGTAGGGCGCGCCGATGAAGATGAACAGGAAGCACGGGACGAAGGTGACCCAGACGGTGAGCACGGAGCCGAGCAGCGCGGCCGCCCACGGGTCGAGGCCGCCGGGGTCGCGGTAGGCGCCGAGGAAGGCGACGAACTGCACCACCATGATCAGCGGCCCGGGTGTGGTCTCGGCCAGGGCCAGCCCGCGCACCATCTCGCCTGGAGTCAGCCAGGCGTAGACCTCTACGGCGCGCTGGGCGACGAAGGCCAGCACGGCGTACGCGCCGCCGAAGGTCACCAGCGCGGCGCCGGAGAAGAACAGCCCCTGGGTGGTGAAGACGCTGTCGGTGCCGAGGAAGAGCGCCACCGCAGCCACCGGCAGCCACCAGGCGACCAGCCCGATCGCGAGGATCTTGCTGGCCGAGCGCCAGCTCGGCTGGGCGTGGTGTAGGGCTTCGTCGGGGATCAGCGGGGCCGGGCCGCCGTCACCGCCGTGCCCGTTGCCCTTGGTAAGGACCTGCGGGGCCAGCTTGTGCACCCCCCACCCGAGGAGGGCGGCGGCGGCGATCACGATGGGGAACGGCACCCCGAACAAGGCCAGCGCGCCGAAGGCGGCCACCGCCACGGCGACGAACAGTGGGTGGGTCAGCGAGCGCTTGGCGACCCGGATGACGGCCTGGGCGACGATGGCCAGCACCGCCGGGGCGATCCCGGCGAACAGGGCGGTCACCACGCCGGTGTCCTGCCACAGCACGTACACCACCGACAGCGCCAGCAGCGCGAGCATGCCGGGCAGCACGAACAACGTGCCGGCGACCAGCCCGCCGCGGGTGCCGTTGAGCAGCCAGCCGACATAGATGGCCAGTTGCTGCGCCTCCGGCCCCGGCAGCAGCATGCAGTAGTTCAGGGCGTGGTTGAAGCGCTGCTGGCCGATCCAGCGTTTTTCCTCCACCAGCGTGCGCTGCATGACGGCGATCTGCCCGGCCGGTCCGCCGAACGTCTGCAGCGAGATCAAAAACCAGGCCCGCACGGCCTGCCGAAACGGGATCACATCGCGACCTACTTCAGTCGTCACGTCAACCTCATCAGGGGAAGCGTTGTTCGGCGGGCAGGCGGACGGACCGGAACATCCGCCACAAGGTCAGGTCGTAGGCGGTCTTGGCGGCTCCCGCGATGACGAACGGGAGCGCCAGGCCGAAAGGCAGGATCAGCCCGGCCAAGGCGGGGCCGGCCGGTCGGGTGAGGTAGCGCGCGGTGTTGGTGACGGCCGCCGCTGCGGTCCGCTCCTCGGCGGGGACCAGGGCCATCACGTACGCCTGCCGGGTGGGCACGTCCATCTGCGACAGGCAGGCCCGCGCCATCAGCAGCGCGATCGCCCCACCCAAGCCGGGCGCGAACGGGACGGCAGCCAGCAGCAGGTTGGACGGGATGTGCGTGAACACCATCGTGCGCAGCAGCCCGACCCGCGCCGCCACCAGGGGCGCGGCCAGCAGGGACGCGGTCTGCAGCACCCCGAGCACGGCGAAGGTGATACCGATGGTCTGCGTGGTGGCACCGTAGCGCAAGTTCAGCCAGTAGCCGAGGTAGGCCTGCACCACGAAGCCGCCGGCGAGGCTGTCCACCGCGAACAGCGCGGCCAGCCGCGCCACCGGCCCGCGCGAACGGGCCAGCATCCGGGTGCGCGGCAGCCCCGCGAGCGGGGCGGGCGCCTCGACGCTCGCGGGCAACCGAGCAGCCAGCACCACACCGGCCGTCCCCACGACGGCCAGGACCCCGCCGAGCAGCCGCCGATCCGCCGGCAGCGCACCGAGCAGCGCACCCACTGTTCCCGCGACGGCGGCGACCGCGTTGTACAGGCCGAAGCCCCGCACCACCTCGCGCTGCGGACGCCCGGTGCTGGCCAGCATGACCTGCTCCAGCGTGGTGAACGGCCCTGACTCCATCACCTCGACCGATAGCGCGCCGGTCATGGCCACCGCCGCGAGCAGCCAAGGCGGCGCTCCGAACGCGATGACGATCCCTGCGCAGACCAAGGCCCCGTACAAGGCGGCGTAGGTCCGGCGGCGACCGGCACGGTCGCCCCACCGCGCCAGCGCGAGGCTGGCAATGAGCGTGCCGACCAGGATGGCCGCCAGCATCAGCCCCACCTCGGCAGGTGTCAGGCCGTCGAGCCGCAGGATCGCGCCGAGCTGGACGGCCGCGATGCCGTACCCAAGACCGCGCAGCGCCTGCGATATCAGCAGCAGGCCGACCACGCCGCCAGCCACGCCGACGGCCGGGCTCATGCCGGTTCCCGCCCCAGCAGCAGCGCGCGCCGATGAAACTCATACAGGCCGTCGAAGATCGGCCCGGTGATCTCCAGCACCCGATCGTCGTCGCAGATCATCGACAGCCCACGCAGGATCACGTCCACGCCGCGCGCCTCGGGAGCGTCGAAGCGCTCGTCGTCGATGTCGGCCTCGTGCACGATCTCGGCGACCTTCCACAACACCGGGTCATCGAGCTCGTAGCGGCGCAGGATCGTCTCGAAGCTGCAGTCGTGGCCGTGATGCGACAACTCGGCCCCGCGCATGTCGAACGGCGTGGCGTCAGCGGGCACCGCTGCGGGATCGTCGACGAACACGAACATCGGCTCGGGATCAAGATGGCGGCGGATCAGCCAGGCGCACGCGGCCCGGTCGATGTGCACGCCGGCGCGTGTGGCCCACCTCATCGCACGGCCTCCGGGCTGGCTTCGGCCAGCGCCCGCACCGCGCGCTGCGCGGCCTCGCGCTCGGCGGGCGGGAAGTAGTCGCGGCGGCCGATCCTGCGCAGCTCGGCCTGCAGCCGCTTCAGGGCGCGGCTACGCTCACCGGGCCGCGCCCGGGCCGCCGCCTCGGCCTGCTCGAGCACCGCCCGGTACTCCGCCGCCCGCGCCTGGCGCATCTCGGCGGCGATGGCCTTCTCCTGCGCCGCGCTGCTAGCGGCGGCCAGCCACACGGTGGAGCTGCCGCCCACCTCGCCGATCTCCTCGGCGAGCCAGTCGATCTGCTCCCGGGTCCGGGCGTCGGCGGGCAAAGCCACCAGCCCGTCACCCAGCCGCGCCACGCCGAGCCGGTCCAGCTTGCGCCAGATCGTGATCCGCAACGTCGAGGGCTGGCGCGGGATGCGATACGCCAGCAGCACCCATTGCCCGGCCGTGCCTGTCACCGTCGCCTCCACGCCATACCCCACCCCTCAAGCGTAACCCCAGTTACAGTAACCATGGTTGCACCTCATAGGCAACCGAGAGGTGACGCCCTGGGCGTGCCCGCGAAGCGGGTTGCTTGATCGATCGGCCAGAAGATCCACCGCCAGGACAGCCCAGGTCCGCTTTCCGCCGTGCGCGTCTACTGCTGTGCGAGGATCGTGCGGCGGCGCGCGGTCAAGTGGAGGAGCGGGCCGACTGCCAGGAGTGCGGCGAGGGCGGCGAATCCGTAGGTGAGAGTGGATGCTGTGGCGACGGCGGCAACCAGGAGGGGGCCTCCGGCGTCGCCGAGTTCGCGGCCGAGTTCGGCTGATCCCATGGTCTGGCCGAGCCGTTCGGGCGGAGTGACGGCGGCGAGGGCGGCGAAGCCGAGTGGGGTGATCAGGCCGCTTCCGGCGCCGATCAGGGTCGCACCCGTGAGGACGCCGGTCAGGCCGGGGAGCATGGCGCAGCCGAGACCCGCAGCGGTGATCGTGAGTCCGGTCGCGAGTCCGGTGCGGGTGGTGATGCGCCCGGTGTCCAGGGCTCGCCCCGCATAGGGCTGGACGAGTGCGGCGGTGGCGGCCAGGACGGAGACGGCCGCGCCGGTGGCCACGGTGCCGAGTCCGGCGGCGGCGCCGGAGACGGGCAGGAAGCCGACGCCGACGGAGAGTGCGGCGGTCGCGCCCGCCAGGGCCGCGGTGGGGGCGAGGAAGGTGCGGGAAGTGAGGCGGCGGGCCAGGTCAAGCACGGTCTGGCGGGACTTGGGCAGTGGGGCCAGGGCGGGGACGGCGAGCGCGGCCCAGGCGGCGACGGCTACAGCCAGAACGGCCATGACGGTGAACAGCAGGCGCAGTCCGCCGGCCCAGACCAGGACGCCGCCGAGGAGGGGGCCGAGGGTGTAGCCGATGGACTTGTAGAAGCCGTAACTGCCGAACGCCCGGCCGTGCTTGGCGGCCGGGTTGAGCCGGGCGACCAGTGCGGAGGCCGAGGGGGAGAACGCCGAGGCGGCGGCGCCCTGGCCGAGCCGTGCCGCCCACAGCCACCCGGGACTGTCCGCGACGGCATACAACACGGAGGCGGCAGCGAAGGCGACCAGCCCGCCGAGCAGCACGGGTTTAGCGCCGATCTTGTCGGCGAGGGTGCCGAAGACCGGCTTGAGGACTACCTCGGCGCCGTCGTACAGGGCGAGCAGGCCGCCCAGGACGAGGAGGGAGGTGACCGCGTCGTCGGAGAAGCCGCCGAGGTTGGCGGCGATACCGTGCGCGCCGAAGGCGGTGGTGAACCCGGCCGCGTACAGCGGCCACATCGCCCGCCCCCGCCCGGCACCGGCGGTGTCGTGGGCGGTCACGCGTCCGCCCCCTCGTTCTGGTGCAGAGCGGTGAAGACCCGTTCGGCGTAGTCCTCGCAAGCGGCCGTGCACTGCTTGAGGCGTTCCGCGGCCTGGGCCGCATCGGGTGCGCCGAACACGTCGCGGGCCGTCAGGTCCCGGTGCCAGCGGCGCAGGCGCTCCAGGCTCTGCTCCTCTTCCTCCAGTTCGGCCAGGGTGAACTTGCCGATCCGGATTTCCTTGGCGATCTCCGCCTCGAACTTGCCGCAGTCGGCGAGGAACTCCGTCCAGTCCTCCGAGCGCGCGGCGGTGAACAGCGCCTCGAAGCGTGCCTCATCCTCGGCGGAGCGCCCGAACGCGTGCAGCGCCACTGACTGGCCCTCGGCCCGCTCGGTCAGCTCGACAGCCCGGCGCACGCCGTCGGCGAAGACCGGCACGTCCGGCACTGCCCAGATGCCCTGGCCCAGCGAGAGCGCGCCGACCTTACGCAACTCCCGCCAGACCGCCACCCGGTGCCGCGACGGATCGGCGGGCAGCTTGATGAGGAGGACGAGCCACCGTCTCCGTGCTCCATTCTTTGCCACGCCGAAGAATGTAGCAGGCGTTACATTGATTCATGGTTGGTGGGGGAAGCAGGAGGCAGCCGGGGGTTATCAGGAAAGGTGGGAGCAGCCTCGACTGGGTCTGTTCCCAGTTGAGATCAGGAGGGCAGGTCAGAGGCTACGGATCCACATCAGGGCGCCCCCCGGAAGTGGAGGCCAGCGAGGTAGCCGGTGGGAGTCTTGTCGTAGCGGGTTCGAGAGCTGATTCTCGGTACCGCCCGCCCCGCGTGGCCGCGAGCCTGTCGCGGCACGCCAGGACGCCGATCTACCCCGACCGACACGACCCTGAGTGACCGCGCACCCTGCAGTCCTGCGAACGCCGCGGCGGCGAACACCCCTCACCATGTCGGACTGGGTGAAGGTCAGCTCCCCCGCGGTGTTCACCAGGAAGCCCCCGCATTTCGGGAAGCGCACCCAAGGTCGCTACGGAATCCTTTCCAAGTGCTCCTCACGGGTGCCGATCGACACCACTCCGTCGGCGTACTCCTGGACCAGCCGAAGATCGTGGGAGGCGAACACCACAGCCATGCCCCGCGTCTGCCGCAACCGGGTAAGCAACTCCATCACCGCCCGCGCTATATCGCCGTCCAGGGCCGAGGTGATCTCGTCACAGACCAGTACGTCGGGTTCGGCGGCCAAGGCGCGCGCGATGGAGACCCGCTGCCGCTGGCCGCCGGACAGCTCGTGCGGGTACCGGTCGGCGTGCTCGGTTCCCAGGCCGACCTGTTCCAGCAGGTCGGTGACCCGCCCTGGTACGGCGGTGCGCGGGCAGCGGCGGTGCAGGCGCAGGGGGCGCGCCAGCGCGGCGGACACCGTGGTGGAGGGGTTAAGCGCGCCCATCGGGTTCTGCGGCACGAACTGCACCCGGCGGCGCTGGTCGCGAGCGCGCCTGCGTACGTCCGCGTGAAGGGCGACGTCGTCCAGGGTGACCGTGCCGCCCGAGAACGGGTGCAGGCCTACCAGCGCACGCAGCAGCGTGGTCTTGCCCGATCCGGATGGTCCCACCACGCCCACCGCGGTTCCGTAAGGCGCGTGGAGGTCGACGTCGCGCAGCACCGGCAGTCGCCGGACGCCGACGTGAGCGTCCAGTCTGCGGGCCCGTAATCCCGTCTCCTGCGACGGGATCGCGTGCCGGTTGAGCGGCGTGCGTTCGGCTGGTGGGCGAGCCGCCCGGCTGGACAGCTCGACCACCTCATCGGCCAGCTGCTCGACCAGCTCCCTGTCGTGGCACGACAGCACCACGGCGAGGCCGCGCTCGGTGGCCAGGCGGCGCAGGAGTTCACCGATCTCGTCGCGCAGGGCGGGGTCGAGCCCGGCCGTCGGCTCGTCCAGCAGGAGCAGGTCGGGTCGGCGGGCCAGCGCCCTGGCCAGGGCGACCCGGCGCTGCTGACCGCCGGACAGCTCTCCGGCCCTGCGTCTGAGCAGCCCTGCTACGGCAGGCAGGCGCACCTCGTCGAGCAGCCGGACCACCTCCCCACGAGAGCCGGTCTCGGCGATCAGGGCGGCCACGCGCATTCTCGGGTTGAGCGCCGAGCCCGGATCCTGGCCGACGTAGGCGACGCGGGTACGGCGCAGCTCGCGCAGGTCCGCCGCTTCGCAACCGAGCACGTCCACGCCGAGCACCTGGACGGTGCCTGCCCGGCGGTCCGTGCCGGGGGGAAGGTCGCCGATCAACGCGCGCAGCAGGGTGGTCTTGCCCGAGCCGGAGGCGCCCACCAGTGCGAGGACCTGCCCGGGACGGGCGGTGAGGCAGACGCCTGACAGCAGCTCGCGCCCGTTGGTGGCGGCTATGGTCAGGTCGGCGACTTCGGCATGGGGTGTCATCGGACCGCCACCTCTCTGTTGCCTGCCTTGGGGGCGAGGGCGTGGGCCGCGATGTTGACGCTCATCGCCAGCAGGCCGATCGCGATGCCCGGAGCCAGCACGGCCCAGGGGTTGAGCACGATGCCCGCGCTGTTCTCGCGGATCATCAACGCCCAGTCAGCCGCTGGGGGCTGCGGACCGACTTGGAGAAATGCCGCGGTGGAGACCACGTAGACCGCGGCGACGAAACGCAGGCCGAACAGGGCGAGGACGGTGGAGCGGAGGTTCGGCAGCACCTCGCGGACGATCAGGTGCCAGGTCCGCTCGCCGCCGGCCAGGGCAGCCTCGACGTAGCCGGTGGCCACGACGGGCGCGGCCGCCGCGGTCATGAACCGCACGGCGTACGGCGTGCCGAGCGCGACCGCCACGGTCACGAGCGCGACGTGGCCGCCCGCCGGCCAGGATTGGGTGACCAGCAGGATGCCCAGCACGGCCGGCAGCAGCATGAGCACATCGGCCACCTGGTCGACGAACCGGCCGAACGCGGGCCGCAGTGCCCCCGCGACACCGACGACAGCCGCGATCGCGGTGACGAGCAGCGCCACGACGAGGGAGGCGATGACCAGATCGCGGCCGCCGTACAACAGCCTGCTGAGCACGTCGCGGCCGAGCTGATCGCCTCCGAGCAGCGCCCCATCCATCCCGGCCGGGCCGTACGGGATCGTGACCGGCTGGTCCATCGGCTGCGGGGCAAGCAATGGCCCTCCGACGGCGACCAGCGGCAACACCAGCGCGGACAGGAGACGCTTCACAGGCGGCCTCCCGCTGCCCAGGCTCGGATCAGGTCGGCGACGAGCAGCACGCACGTGATCGCCACGCCAGTCAGCGCCACGACGCCCGCGATGATCGGGGTGTCCCGGTCGGCCACCGCGCCCGCGAGCAAGGCGCCGACCCCCGGATAGTTGAAGATCGTCTCTACCGCTACCGCACCGCCCAGCAGCATGCCGGTGGAGGTAGCCGCTCCCGCCGCGATGGTGGGAAGCGCACCAGGCAGCAGATGGTGGGTGAGGATCCGGCGGGGACGCACGCCATCGAGGACGGCCGCGCTCACATGCGGAGCCCTGGCCTCGTCGGCGAGGGCACCGCGGACGATCCGAGCGTTCCATCCGACCTGTGGGATCGCGAGCGCCAGCACCGGCAGGACCACCATGGTCCAGGAGGCGGGCGCGCCGTCAGGTCCCGCCAGCGTGGCCGCAGGCAGCACGCCCGCCCACAGGGCGAACACCAGCACCAGCCCCGCGGCGATCACGAACTCGGGCAGGGCGAGCACGACAGTGGCCGACGCGGAGATCACTCGATCGGTCACCGACCCCGGACGCAGTGCGGCCCCGCAGCCAAGGATGAGGGAGAGTGCAACCGTGATCGCCAGGGCCAGCCCGCCCAGGAGCAGCGTGTTGGGCAGGGGCCCGGCCAGCAGGCGTGAGACATGCTCGCCGCGCGCGGAGACGCCGAGATCGCCGGTCGGCAATCCGGCCATCCAGTGCAGGAAGCGCACGGCCACCGGCTGGTCCAGGCCGAGCAGGACACGCCGTCTGGCGACGTCCGCGGCGCTCTCCCCGCGATCGGCGGTCGCGTCCGCGGCATCGCCAGGAAGTGCTTCGATGACGGCGAAGACCAACGCGAGCAGCGCGGCGAGCAAGGCGACCCGGCGGGCGAGCAGCCCGCCGAACCGCAGCGCCGTCAGTGCGCCAGCCATACCCGCTCGAGCTGCACTCGTCCGTATCCGGGCAGCGTGGGCAGGTCGCGCACGGTGGGGCCGGCCAGGTCGATGCCGTCGGCCATGCCCCACAGCAGGTAGCCGGAGCGCTCGTGCTCGATCTCCTGGAGCTTGCGCAGCGCCTGCGCCCTGGTGGTCTTGTCCAGGGTGCCCACGGCCTGCTTGTAGACCTGGTCGAACTCGGCGTCGCTCCACGCCGACTCGTTCTGTCCTGCGCCGGCCAGCAGGAGCTTGCTGGCGAAGAACAGCACGGAGTCGTTGGTGCCCCAGTAGGTGGTGTAGAGGTCGCCCTTGAGCCAAGTCTTGTCCCAGAACGCTCCGGAGTCCTCCTTGACGACCTTGATCTGCACGCCTGCCTCACGCACCTGGGTGGCGAACAGCGCCGCGGACTCGGCCAGACCGGAGATGTCCTCGGTGGTGCGCAGCTCGTAGGTCTTCGACAGGTCGAACCCGGCCTCCTGCAGCAACTGCTTGGCCTTGGCCAGGTCGCGGGCGCGCTGCGGCAGGTCTTTGGCATAACCGGGGTCGCCGGTGCCGAGCACGTCGTTGGCGACCTTGCCATAGCCGCTGAGCACCTGCTTGACCATGGCCTCGCGGTCGACGGCCAGCCGCAGCGCCTCGCGGACCTTGGGGTCGGCGAAGGGGCTGCCCTCCGCGGTGCGCATGACGATCGGCATCGCCATGTCGTCGGGCCTGCGCAGCACCTGGACGTCCGGCCGGGAGGCGGCGACGCGGGCGGCGACGGCGCCCACGTTGGAGGCCAGATCGATCTGCCCGCCCAGCAGGGCATTGGCCATGGCCTGCGGGCTTTCGAAGATCTTCACCTCGATCGCGTCGAGGTACGGCTTGCCCCCGTGCCAGGTGTCGTTGCGCACCAGCCGGGCATTGCCGTCGCGGTACCAGTCGAGCTTGAACGGCCCGGTGCCCGGGGCGCCCGCGACCTCCGTGGTGCCCTTCTTCAGCACGAACGTGGTCAGGCGCAGCATCAGCGGCAGGTCGGCGTTCGGATAGTCGGAGGTCAGCACCACGGCGTCGCCGTCGGCCTTGATGTTGTCCACCTTGATGCCGGGCAGACGGGCGGCGCCCGCCGGGGTCTCCCGCAGCCGCCGCAGCGACCAGACGACGTCCTCGGCGGTGACGGGCGTGCCGTCGTGGAACCTCGCTCCCTGCGCCAGCGTGAAGCGCCAGGTCGTGACGTCCGCGTCGGCCTTCCAACTCGTGGCCAGGCGAGGAGCGGTGTTCTCGGTGGCACCCGGCACGGTCAGCGTGTCGTAGAGCAGGCTGATGATCAGATAGTCGCTCTCGTTCGCCTGCGTGCCGTGGGGGTCGCGCGTGATCGCGTTTGCCCGGCCCAGCGCGCCGATCCGCAGGGTGCCGCCACTGGCGGGCTTGCCCTGAGCCGGCTGCGCCGCGGGCTTGGTGTCGTTTCCACCGCCGCAGGCCGCGAGCAAGGCCACCAGGCCGGCGCCTCCGGCCGCCATGAGAAGCTGACGCCGACTCAGGTCCACTTTGTCCCCATCCATGGTGATATTTTATTTAGGTTTGCCTACCCTAAAAGGAAAGAAAACGCAACGTGACGACGCCTGCGCTCCGCCACGACGTTCGTGAGCTCGCCACGCTCGCCGTACCGCTCGCCCTCACCCAGCTCGCCCAGGTGGCCCTGACCACGACGGACACCGTCATGCTCGGGTTGCTCGGAGTGGAGGCGCTGGCGGCGGGCGGCTTGGCCATGGTCATCTTCAACCAGCTCCGCACCATGGGCGTCGGGCTGGTGACCGCGGTCGGCAACCAGGTGGCCGCCGCGCACGCCCGCGGGGAGGATGTCGGCGGCCTCGTGCGTGCCTCGTTGGCCCTGGCGACCATCGCCGGGGTGGTGGGCGGCGCGCTCATGGTGCTGATCGGCGAAGGCGTCGCCGCGTTGGGCCAGGATCTCGCCGTGATCGAGCGGATGCGGCCCATGCTGTGGGCGCTCGCCCCTGGGCTCGTGCCGTGCCTGTGGTTCCAGGCGATCCGGCAGTTCACCGTCGGCATGCGCCGCCCCCAGGCGCTGCTGCGCATCACGCTCGTCTCGATCGTGGTGAATCTCGCGCTCAACGCCGCTCTCATGACCAGCCTCGGCCTGGCTGGCATCGGCATCGCGACCAGCACCGTCTACCTGCTGACCTTCCTGGCCCTGTACGGCTCCGCGCGGCGCGACCCGGAGCTCGCGCCGATGCTCGACCTTCGCGCCTGGAGGGCCGATCCGGCCACCCTGCGCAAGCTCACCGGCCTCGGCGTGCCCATCGCGGCCACCTACGGCTCGGAGGCGGGCTTCTTCTCCGTCATCGCTCTGCTCGTCGGCACCTACGGCACCGCCGCCCTGGCCGCGCACACCGCCGTCAACCAACTCGTCTACATCGTCTTCCAGGTCTCGGTAGGCCTGTCGCACGCCGCCTCGATCGGAGTGAGCCGGGAGGCTGCCCTCGCTCAGCCGGAATCGGCGTGGCGCATCGCCCGCGCCGCGCTGGCCTGCGGCGCGGGCGTGATGGCCGTCGTGGCGGTGCTCTACCTCGCGACGCCGGAACTCATCCTGCGCCCGTTCCTGGACGGCGGCGACGGTACGGCTCTGCGCATCGCGACGAGCCTGATCATGGTGGCGGCCGTCATGCAGTTCGTCGACTGCGCCCAGAACATCGCAGTGGGGTTGCTGCGCGGGCTCGACGACACCAGGAGCGGCTTCCGGCTGACCCTCTTCGGCTACTGGATCGTGGGACTGCCCGCCGCGTGGCTCCTTTCAGGGCCGGCAGGGCTGGGCATGGTGGGTACGTGGCTCGGTCTGTTCGCCGGACTCACCGCCACCGCGGTGCTCCTACTGAGGCGATTCGCGCAAGCCCTCTCCCGCGCCAGCGCACCGGCCTGATCGTCAATAGTGGATGCTGAGCAGGTACGCTCCGTGCGGCTCGTTGTAGAGCCCGATGGTCATCATCTGGGTGATCTTGAGGCCGTGTCGCAGGCAGCGCTGCAGGAGCGCGCTGTCGCTCACTGTCGCTCACTGTACGAGGACCCTCGGGCCGCCGAAGACCGTGGCCGAGGCGATGAGCGCCTTGAGAACTTTGGTGGTCTCGCCTACCTCGTGCGAGAAGAAGGCCAGATCCGTGACGTAATGCGGCGGTCGCCGACCCGCAGCACCGGCGCGAGCTCGTGATACCGACGTCGTGGCAGGTCGCCTCGGGGATGCGGGCTAGGCCGGCAGGGCCGAGACGCCATTCCAGATGGTTGCGTTCGATGACGATCGCGCCCAGGATCTCACCGTCGGCCGCCTGCTGGAAGTGCGGGCGCGTGGCCACCAGCCGAGCGTCGCGGGCGACCGCGACGGCGGCTCGTCAGGTCGTCCATCGTGGCTCCTCTTCGGTCCTCCTGGTACTTTGTAGTACCGAGTACCACTACACAGTAGCACAGAGTAGTGAACCAATGCCTTGCCAGCGAGCGGGGAGCGCGACAGCAAGGCCGCCTGGCTGACCATGCTCGCGCGCAGCAAGCAGCACTGGGCAAAGAGCCTTGATTCCGATCGCCGAGCGGGCCGCCCACCCGTACCCGCTCCGGCGGCGTCCCGGTCGCCCGTGAGGCCTTCGCCCATGGCGCGCGGCTCATCCTCGACAGCATGGAACGGGAACCACGCGCCTGCACGTTGATCCGGCGAGGCAATTTCGTGCGGAGAGGCCCGCGTATGCGCGAAAAGCGAGCAGCGTCCATCGGCATCGACTCCTGGACCCCCAACGGCGCTCGGATCTGCGACTATCTCCTGGGTGGACGGGAGAACCGCCCTACCGACAGGGCCGCCGCCAACCGGATGCTGCAATCGAACCCCGCCGCCAGGAAAACCGCTCAGGCCAACCGCGCGTTCCTCGGCAGGGTCGTCAGCCATTTGGCGAGTGAGGTGGGGATCGGTCAGTTCCCCGACATCGGCTCCGGGCTGCCGACACGGCGCAGCGTGAACGAGGTCGCCCAGGAGATCAACCCCGATGCCCGGATCGCCTACGTGGATCAGGACGCCGCGGCGATCCGGCACAGTCAGGCGATCCTGGCTCGCGACGGGGTGCGCAACGTCATCGCTTTCCAGGGGGACCTTCGCAAGCCGGGCCGTATCCTCGACTCTCCCCGGATCGCCGGATTCCTGGACCTCAGACAGCCGGTCGCCGTCCTGATGCTGGCGGTGCTGCATTTCATCTCCGACGAGGAGGACGCGCACGGCGTCGTCCACCACCTCGGTGGCGGGTTGGCGCCGGGCAGTCACATCGCGATCTCCCACACCGTCGACGAGTCCCCGCCCGAGGTCGATGCCGCCGTGCGGCACGGCTTCCAGTTCGTGGGCGCTGCGCTGACGCCACGGCCGAGAGCCGAGATCGATCGCTTCTTCGAAGGGTTCGAACTGTTGGAGCCGGGAGTGGTCGATGTGTGCGATTGGCGGCCTGACCCCTTGATCGACGACTCCACGCTGGGCGGACGCATCATCGTGGGCGGCGTGGGAGCCTGCCCCTAGCGGGTGGCCAGAAGCCAGTCGGCGATGTCGGCCTCCACCATCGGGCCCACGTGTTGCGCCCGCGTGTAGTCGGCAGGCGTCGAGGGCCTTCCGCGGGCGAAAGAATGGGGGATCGTCGGTGTCGGAGACCCGGGTCGCCATCGCCGCTTTCCCCGAACTGAGCGGACAAGCATGGAGGCTCCGCGAATTTCGGGCACTGCGGGCTCTGCGGGGCCAGAGTCTCTACGCTTGAGGGTCCGGTACGCCGAGGTCCCGTTGGCCGCAGGTCCCGTACGCCGCGTGATCCTTTGCGTTTGGTGTTGGGCTAGGTCGCGTCGGACGGGATGAGACCGCGGGCTGAGGGTCTGGTGGGCTTGATGATGTGACCGGGCTGTTGGACTCGACCGCGTCGGCGGATGATCTCAGCCCGGCCGTCACGTCAGTGCATTTACGCTTGAGGTGGTTGCTCAGCACCTGGTGTGGCTCGGGCGTCTTCTTCCTCCAGCCGAACATAGCCCGCGCCGTGAACGGCCACACCCAAGATCGCGCCCACCAGGATCGCGATACCGGCGATCGGCATGATGTGCCAGAAACCGGCGACCACTCCGACGAACCCGAGCCCCAGCGCAACCTGCTGCGCCACCAGCACGACAACGGAACTCGACATGCGCCTCCGATAGGTTTCCTGCCGGTTCAACACGATAAGAGCAGACAACAGCGGGATGGCCAAGGAAAAAGCGATCACGCAGATCATGGCGGACAGGTCGAGGGAAGCGGCTCCCGAGGTCAGGAACGGCTGCACAAAGACGGCGCCAACGCCGATCAAGCCGCCGTACATCAGATTGTTCTGCCGGAGGGACTCCTCCTGCAG
>NZ_JBYITD010000060.1:0-38835 GCF_057708945.1 Nonomuraea sp. bgisy101 | reverse complement strand
ACTGTTTGATCTGCCCCGATTTCGGCATGTTTGGTCTTCTCCGATACGGGGCTCTCAGATGGACTCCGTTTCTGGTGCGGAGATAGGGGCGGCCAGGGTGCGGTTTGCCTTTTCTTTCCTGTGGGGCTCAAGAACTCGAATCACTTCCAGCGCTTAGGCCTTCGTCCGGGGGGCTGAGGGCGCCGAGTTTGCGCCTGCCGAAAATGTCATCCGGCCAGGTCGCTGGCCTTGCAGGCATTCTTCTCTGGCTTGGGCAGTCTTCGGTCACCAGGAATGACATTCTGTGCGGCATGATGATCGGCCGTGCTGCTTCGCCTGGCCTATCTCGCCGTCACGAACGCCTTCGCCGCGCTGCGGTTGCTGCCCATGGGCGATCGGGACAAGAACATCGAGATTCTCGCCCTGCGCCACCAAATCAACGTTCTTCAACGGCAGTTCGGCGCCGACGTCCGGGTGAGATTCGCGGCTGAGGACCGGGCCTTTCTCGCCGCGCTCCTGGCACCACTGCCTCGTGAAGTCCTGCGCCGACTGCGGCTCCTCGTCCGCGGATACCGTTCTGCGCTGGCATCGCGATCTGATGAAGCGGCGTCATGCCCGTACATACTGGCCGAACAGGCGAGGTCGCCCGCCCACGGTGCGGCCCATTCGTGTCCTCATCCTGCGACTGGTTCGCGAGAATCCATCGTGGGGATATCGGCGAGTGCATGGCGAGCTCACCACGCTCGGCATCAAGGTGGCTGCGTCGACGGTCTGGGAGATCCTTAAGCAGGAAGGGCTTGGTCCGGCATCCGAGAGGGCGTCGACCACGTGGGCCGACTTCCTGCGCTCGCAGGCCGACGCCCTGTTGGCCTGCGACTTCATCGAGACCGTCACCCTCGATGGGCAATGCCAGTACATCCTGGCGGTCATCGAGCACGCCACCAGGCGCGTTCGAGTGCTGGGCACCACCGCGCATCCGAACGCGAGCTAGTCATCCAGGCGATCAAGAATCTGGTGATGGATCTGGAGGATGCGGGTTGCCGGGCGCCCTATCTGATCCGAGACCGGGATGCCAAGTTCCCGGCCCTCATGGACGAGATCTTGTCCGACGCCGGGGTCCAGGCCGTGCTCACCGGGATCCGGATGCCGCGCATGAACGCGGTCATGGAGCGGTGGGTGCAGTCGTGCCGCCGCGAGCTTCTGTACCGCTGCCGACTGTGGAACGAAGGCCACCTGCGGCACGCCCTGCGCGAGTACGAACAGTTCTACAACAAGCACCGAGCCCACCAAGCCCGGGCCCAAGCTGCTCCACTACGCGCCGTCCCGGATCCGATCACCGATCCGAGTCGTATCGCCAACCTGGACATACGCCGACGAGATCGGCTCGGCGGGGTTCTCCACGAGTACTCACATGCCGCTTGACCTGGATGGATAGAGTTTTCGGCAGGCGCAGAGATGCCCGGACCACCCCGCACCGCAAACGCCGACGCGAACTGCTCATCGCAGAACACCTCACCCAGCTCATCCCGTAACCGGATGGCCAGCGAACCCTTGGGAAAAGCCGCCCGCGCCACCATCACCGTGGCATCCGGAACCTCACGAGTGGGCCGAGGACGAAGAGGCATGACCCCATCCTCCACCCACCCCACCCCAAAAGATCACCCAATGAATCAACCAACAAAGTCGTCCAGGGGGACGGTCCCCGGCCGCGCGCGTTTCCCGCCGCGACGACACAACTTGGCCCGAGATGGATCTTGGACCGTTCCCTACGACGACCTGCGGTCTCGGCGGAAAAGTCGTGATCGAAAGGGGCTTACGCCTCCTATATGTGAGCTGATATGAAGATCACGTTCGCAGAGCCCGGTCGTAACGGCTGAGACGCCTGTGCCAAGCCTTGCGTCTCCCGAGCAATTCGTGCAGTCCAGCGGTAGGGAAAACGTTTCCTGCCTGCTTCGTGCTGCACTCATTCCAAGATCGCTCGAAAGGGAAGGTGTACGAGGTGAAAGTACGTACGCCCGACGGACGTTCGTTATCCGTCAGCGGCAATGCCAAGCCGTTCATCGGTGGATGGGCCTACATCGTGTGGGCGTTCGGCCCGGAAGGCGGCCTGCGCTTCTACGTCACTCCTGCGGGATCGGCCGAGGTGATCGGCAAGCAGCTCGGCGAGTGGGGCAAGTACACCGTGCGCGAGGCCGGGTGGAACGGCGGCACGCTGCGCTCCCTTGAGGATCCCGAGGCGGGTGGGACCACGATGATGTGGATCGGCCCGCATCACGAGATCTCCACCTACGTCAACGGCGTCGGCGTGCCGTTCGAGGTGTTCATGGACAAGCTCGCCGCGTTCGATGTGCAGGACGCGCCGGAGGGACTCACCATGCTCCCGCGGGCGGGCTCCGGGATGAGCCTGGCCAACCTGCTGGCGGTCAACACCATCGACCAGGTCTGCTCGGTTCAGGTCAAGCCGCTGGCCGACGTTGCTTCCGATGTGCCGCGCACCAGGGGCAAGCAGGTGCGCGGCGGCTCCATGTGGCGCGTGGACGACCACGACGAGTCGGGCCAGCTGCGGTCCCGGTCGGCGCTCCTGGTCAACCGGAGCACGGCGACCACGGTGATGGCGGCGCGCAGCGACGACCCGCAGTTCGTCTCCGTGGTCGAGTCCATCACCTGCGAGCTGAACTAGCCGCTATGCAGAACGTCGTCAACTCCCTGGCGGTCCTGTCGTTCTTGGGGACCGTCCTGCTGCTGTTCGCCTTCGCCGCGCTGCTGCGCATGGTCAGGGACCTGCAACAGGCGGCGGCGAAGGGACCGGCGCCCGCGGGCACGACCCCCGCGACGAGGAGCGTCCCGCGCTTCGCCTCCGGCGACGAGCGCCCGACCTTCGTGCTGGTCGTGACCGAGACCTGTCCCATGTGCCGGGAACGCGCGAGCAGGCTGATGGAGGTGTCGGGCGCCGCCGCCGGGAACCTGGTCCTGCTGTCGGCCGCCGAGCGGTGCGCCGAGTGGGTGGAAGGCGAGGCGGTGACAGCGATCGTGGACGCCACACTTCTGGGCACCATCGCGGTCGGGGCCACCCCGACGCTGATCAAATACTCCCCTTCGGGCGAGGAGCAGTGGCGGCGCGTGGTCGGCTCCAATGCCGATCTCGACGCCTTCCTCGAGGCCGCGCCCGTGACCGCTGATGAGAGGGTGACCATCCGATGAGCCACGAGACGAACATCGACACCGACCGCTACTGGGCCGACGTGCCCTCGGTCGACGACGAGCCCGGCGACACGAAGACCAGGCGGGGCATGCTCACCAGCACCGCCCCCTCGCGCAGGACGGTGCTCAAGGGGGTGGGCGTGCTCGGTGGCGCGCTCGCGCTCAACGTGCTGTCGGTCCTCCCGCCGTTCAAGACGCGGGAAGCGAACGCGGCCGTGGGCTCGGAGTGGCTGCACTGTGCCGGATACAACAACTGGTCCGGATACGACAACAACTCCAAGCTCTGCGTGGGCGGTACCTACTCCAGGAGCTACTGCGGCGCTGACGGCTGGTTCAAGCGGAGCTCCGGCACTTGTTACAACAGCTACGCGGTCGTGGCCTGCGGAACGGGCAGCTACGGCAAGAAGAACGCCTGGCGCTGGACGCACAGCGGCACGCCGTACCGGTGCGCCGACGGGAACGTCGCCACCTGCGGCGGCACGTACTTCTACATCTGCTCCTGGTCGAACCCCTGATGACGCGGGCCTTCGACGCCAGGCACGTCGCGTTCGGGCTGGCGGCGCTCACGGTCGCGGTGTTCGGCACGCAGCGAGCGTGGAGCGTCTCGCTGGAGCCGCTGGCCTGGACGCTGCTCGGCGTGACCGCGGGATACTCGCTGTCCGGCTCGGTTTGAAGCCTCAACTCAGCGGATCTGCTGACCTCGTCGGTCTGGCGGGGCAAGTTGTGGGTGTTCAGCACCGGGCTGATCCTCGGCGCGCTGTTCTCCGGCGTCGTCGTGGGCGCGGTCGGCGGGCTGGTCTCGATCGTGGATCCGGTCGTCAGGTGGTGGGTGCTGATCCCGCCCCTGGTGGTGGTCCTGGCTTTCGAGCTGGCCGGGCGGCCGCTGTCGCTGCCGCAAAACCGCAGGCTCGTGCCGCAGGACGTCATCCCGCGCAGCGAGTTCGGCGGGCCGCTGCAGTTCGGCTTCGAGATGGGCACCGGGGTGCGCACGTTCACACCGACGGCGCTCCCGCATGCGCTGGTGCTCAGCGTCGTCCTCGTCGGAGGTCTCGGGCCCGGCCTGCTGGCGGGGCTGGGATTCGGCCTGGGCAGGGCGCTCATGCCGCTGACCAGGACGCTGAGCGGGGATCCCGCAGCCTGGGACACCAGGATGCTGGCCTCGATGCCCTGGGTCGGGCGGGCCTGCGCCGTGGCGTTCGTCGCGGCCATCGTGATGCTCCTGCCTCGAGGGATGCTCCTGCCATGAGGAAGGGATCCGCGTGCCGGGACTGAGTTCGGTCGTGGGCAGTTTCGTCCTGGCGGGAGCGCTGCTGCTGCTCGTGGCGACGTGGCAGCGCGTCGCCACGGGCAGCAGCCTGAGGCGGGTCGTCACCGGGCACGGGCTGCTCCCGCGCCGCGTGGCCGGGCTCGTCGTGGTGGCCGAGGCGGTCGAGCCGATCGCAGGCCTCGCCCTGGTCGCCGGCTGGCTGGCCGGGCGCGGCGTGCTCCTCAGCGTCGCCTCCGGCATCGTGGCCGCGTGGTTCGCGGGGCTGGCCGGCTACCTGTGGGTGCTCATGCGCAAGCGCGGGCCGGTGCCCTGCGGATGCCTGGACGACACCAGCCCCGTGTCGGCGGTGAAGATCGGCCGCGCGGCCATGATCGCTGCGGCGGGCACCGTCGTGGCGTCCGGGCTGGCGGTGCCCGCGGCAGAACCGCTGCTCCGAGCCGTCGACCTGGCGCTCGGCGCGTTCGTCGCGGTGGCCATGGTGGTGACCGATCGGGTCTTCGACGTGTCCGGAACCTCTGGGGGCGAGGCTCGGTATGAGTAGGGAGGAGGATTTCATGAAGCTTTCGACCTTGGTGTGCGTGGCGGTGGCCGCCCTGCTGACAGGGGGGTGCGGCGCCTCGTCCGCCCAGTCCGCGACGTCCGCCCAGTCCCGGGAGGCGGCCTCGCCGCTGCTGAGTCCGGAGCAGCTCGGCGGCGGGCGGACGTGGACCGCGACCGAGACCAAGGAGATGAGGTGGGTGGAGCTCGCCCCCGAGCTCGTCCCCTGCGGGCGGCGCGTCATCGCGCCGGAGGGGGCGCACACGCTGGTGCGCTCGTTCGGGGCGGACGACGGCTCGTCCGTGTCACAACTGGTGGCCACCGGGATCGAGGCGATGGACGCGTTCAAGCGCTTCCACGCCGAATGCGGCGCCGTCGGCACGGTCGAGAGCGCCGCCGGGCCCGCGCACATAGCGCGCGCAAACGGCAGAGTCGCGATCGCGGCGACGGCCGGGGACAGCTTCGTGGTGATCGGCGGGACGGCGCCGGAGGCCGACCTGATCCGCATTGCGGAAACGGCCAGGAAGCACGCGCTGGCCAACCCGAGCTGACCACGGACACGGTCAGGGGTGCGGGTGCCGAATATTCATCCGTGCAGGCTAGAGACATGGTGGACGATCCATCCTTTCGGGCGAGCCCCCCGAGCGCTGCGCCAGATATCGGCAGGATGATCGGTCGTGCTGCGCTTGGCCTATCTCATGGTGACGACCACCTTCTCGCTCCTGCGATTGCTGTCGACCAGCGATCGCGCCAAGGACATCGAGATCTTGGTGCTCCGGCATCAGCTGACCGTGCTGCAACGGCAGGTGAACAAGCCCGCGTTCACTCGGGAAGATCGGTTCCTTCTCGCAGGGCTGCTGCCTCGTCTGCCGCTGGACACGCTGCGGCGCCTGACGTTGTTGATCCGACCTGACACGATCCTGCGCTGGCATCGTGATCTGCTGCGGCATCGGCACGCCGCAGCCAGTGCCTATCGGCGGCGGGGACGCCCGCGCACTGTCCGATCCGTCCGCGTCCTGGTGCTGCGGCTGGCCCGGGAGAACTCCTCGTGGGGCTACCGGCGTATCCACGGCGAGCTGGCTGCGCTCGGTATCAAGGTCGCGGCTTCCACGGTCTGGGAGATCCTCAAAGACCACGGCATCGATCCGTCTCCGGAACGGGAGCACACCGCCTGGTCCGATTTCTTACGCAGTCAGGCCGATGTGCTGCTGGCCTGTGACTTCTTCGAGGTCCGCACGCTGACTGGGGTGCGACTGTACGTCTTGGCGGTCATCGAGCACGCCACCCGCCGGGTGCGGATCCTCGGTGTCACTGCGCACCCGACGGGGGAGTGGGTCACTCAGCTCGGCCGCAACCTCGTCATGGACCTGCAGGGCGCGGGCACCGCAGCGAGATTCCTCATCCGTGACCGAGACGCCAAGTTCACCGCGGCTTTCGACACTGTGCTGGCCGACGCGGGAGTACGCATCATCAAAAGCGGCGTACGTATGCCGCAAATGAACTCCTTCATGGAGCGCTGGATCCAGACCTGCCGGCGCGAGCTGCTGAACCGGACCTTGATCTGGAACCAGCGCCACCTTCTGTATGCGCTGCGCGAGTTCGAGACCTTCTATAACGAACACCGGCCTCATCGGGCTCTCCGGCAGGCTGCTCCGCTTCGACCACTCGTTGATCCCGGCATCGACTCGGCCTCGATCGCCTCGTTGGATATCCGCCGACGTGATCGGCTCGGAGGTGTCCTGAAGGAATACCGACATACGGCCTGACCTGGACGGATGATTAATCGGCACCCGCAGCGCCAGCCAGGCGATCAAGAAGAGGGTACGTAACGTCGGCGCCCCTCTTCGAGTGCACCAGCCGCGCCGTACGGCTCACACCGGTCGGCGAACACCTTCGCCAGGACCTCCGGCCGGTCTGTGCCGCATATGGGTGGAAGTCTGGCATATCGGGCCAAGAGGGACGCAGGCGAGTAACCGGACCTCTCTTCGGTCGCCCCTGAGGGCTATCGGAAAGTCGACGGAAGGCGAGAAGCAGTTCAGCACTGCTACTCTCATTTGTGAGAGATGAGAATAGCGCTTCTGAGAGCAGCCCAGAACCGCTTCTCGAGGTCGCGGCCGGCCGCACACCCCTATCGGACACGCCGGCCGTACTGCCGGAGAAAAGCCTGTGGCGTAACGGCGACTTCCTCAAGTTCTGGTTCGGCGAGAGCATGTCACTGCTCGGAGCCCAGGTGACCCACCTGGCGCTGCCCCTGACCGCCATCCACGCCTTCAACGCCACCGACGAGCAGGTCGGGGTGCTGCGGTTCCTGCAGCTCGCTCCCTATCTCGGGCTCGCACTGCTGATCGGAGTATGGACCGACCGGGTCCGGCGCAAACCTGTCATGCTCACCGCCAACCTCATCAGGATGTCTCTGCTCGCTCTCATTCCGGCCCTGTACTGGTGGGACGCGCTGAATCTGGTCATGCTGCTGATCATCGCGTGCGTCGTCGGCGTTGCGTCGGTCCTGTTCGACCTGAGCTGGATGTCCTACGTGCCCACCGTGGTGAAGAGCCCAGCTCACTACGTCGAAGCCAGCGCCAAGATGGGCATCAGCACCTCCGCCGCGGAGGTGGCCCGGCCCGGGGGCCGCGGGTGTGCTGGTGGCGGCGTTGACCGCGCCGGTGGCGTTGATCGTAGACGCCGTCTCCTATGCGGTGTCCGTGACCTCGTTGCTGCTAATCCGCACGCCCGAGCCACGCCCTCAACCCGCCGCGAAGCGGCATGCCCTGACGGAGCTGCGCGACGGGCTTCGCTGGGTGCTGCGGGACAGAATTCTCCGGGCACTGGCACTGATCGGGTTCTGCTGCAACTTCTCCATGGTCACCGTATGGACCATGTTCCTGCTGTACGGCACGCAAGATCTCCACCTCCCCTCGGCAACCCTCGGCGGCATTTTCGCGACGGCCTCCGTGGGCGGCCTGATCGGCGCGGTGATCTCCAGACGGGTCATCAAACGGTTCCCGCTCGGACGCGTCTACCTGGTGGCCCAGTCGGCGCTGCTCCTGGGCCCGACACTGATCGTCACGGCCGCCGGACCCCAGCCGGTGATGATCGGCATGTTCGTCCTGTCCTTCTTCACGACCTCCCTGGGCCTGGGCGTCGCCGGGGTCATCATCGTCAGCCTGCGCCAGACCAGCACTCCGCAGTCGATGATGGGGCGGATGACCGCGGTGTTCCGCACGCTGCTGTTCGGCGGCGGCGCCCTCGGCGGCCTGTCCACAGGCCTCCTCGCTGGCCAACTCGGAGCCAAGGGCGCACTGACCGCGGCCGCGATCGGCTCCGCCAGCGTCGTGATCGGACTCATCGTCTCCCCGGTCAGCAGGCTGCACGCCCTGCCGACGGCACCGAAAGAGACCGCCGCAGCGCACGTGCCGCACGCCGGTCAGAGATCTTCGAGCGCCCACCGATGAGCCGCCGACCGTGCGGGTGCCGATTAATCGTCCGGCCAGGTCAAGCCGCGTTTCGGTATTCCTTCAACGGACGATGAGGACTCCACGCAGATGAGGGGCGACCGCAAGAGAGGTCCAGTTACTCGCCTGCGTCCCTCTTGGCCCGATATGCCAGACTTCCACCCATATATGGCACAGATAGGCGAAATGGGAATTGTGGAGCTACGGGACATCGAGATCTTCCTGACCTTGGCTGAGGAGCTGCACTTCGGCCGTGCCGCCGAGCGGCTGCACGTCTCTGTGGCCCGGGTCAGCCAGGCGATCAAGAAGCAGGAACGCGCCATCGGTGCCGAGCTTTTCGCGAGGAACAGCCACAGCGTCCGGCTCACGCGGCTGGGTGAGCAGCTCCGCGATGACCTGCGCCAGCTGCACCAGGGCCTGACGCAGACCTTGGAGCGGGCACGGCTGGCCGCACGCGGCAAGACCGGCACGCTCCGGGTGAGCCTGTTCCCCCTCAACGTCCAGGAGCTGCGCCGCTACTGGGAGACCTTCCGCGCCCGGCACCCGCAGTGGGAGCTGCGCCTGCGGATGTCGGTCCTCCAGGACCCGTTCGCCCAGCTCCGAAACGGAGAGGCCGACATCCTGGTCACCTGGCTGCCCATCGAGGAGCCCGACCTCACTGTGGGTCCGCTGCTGTTCGCCGAACCGAGGGTGCTGGCCGTGGCCGGTGACCATGCGCTCGCCCGATGGTCGTCGGTCTCCCTGGAGGCGGTCAGCGACTTCCAGCACGTGGCCATCGATCCTGCGCCCGGCTACTGGACAGACCACTACGTCCCGGAGCTCACCCCCAAGGGCCGGTCGATCGACCGCACCGCCACCTTTTGCAACCTCGAGGACATCTTCATGCAAACGGTCCTGGGAGAGACCGTCACCCTCTTCCCGGTCCACGTGACCCGGTACTTCCCCCGCCCCGACATCGCCTACCTGCCCGTCAAGGACATGGATGCGCTGCCGTACGGGCCGGTGTGGCTCAGCGCCGCGGAGAACGACATGATCCGCGCCTTCGCCCGCGTCGTCCGCGACCTGGGACCGCTGCCCGGCTGAGACCGTCCACAGCCCTCGTCAACTGTCGTGTTGTTGCCGACCATGCCGATGCGCAGCACGTCGGTCTTCCCCTGAGCGGCTGATCGGGCCCGATCCATGCTGATGGGAAGCCCACACTTCGGCCGTGCCGCCGAGCGGCTGCACGTCTCTGTGGCCCGGGTCAGCCAGGCGATCAAGAAGCAGGAACGCGCCATCGGTGCCGAGCTTTTCGCGAGGAACAGCCACAGCGTCCGGCTCACGCGGCTGGGTGAGCAGCTCCGCGATGACCTGCGCCATCTGCACCAGGGCCTGACGCAGAGCCTGGAGCGGGCACGGCAGGCCGCACGCGGCGTTACCGGCACCTTGTGCCTCGGCATGATCCCCGGCAATGTGCACGCGCGAGGGAACGGTCGACGTCCTGGTCACCTGGCTACCCGTCGAGGAGCCCGACCTCACCGTGGGACCTGTCCTGTTCACCGACCCGCGAGTCCTGGCCGTCGCCACTGACCACGAGCTGGCCACCCGGCCCATCGCCTCGATCGAGATGCTCGCAGACTTCCTCCACACCGACGCGCCGCTGGCCCCCGGCTACTGGGCCGACGGTTTCATCCCCCCGCACACGCCGCGCGGGCACCGGATCGTGCGCGGCCCGCGGGTCACCCACATGGAGGAGCTGCTCGCGCTGGTCAGCGTCGGAGAGGTCGTCAACTCTCTGCCCGCTCACTCCGCCCGCTACTGGAACCGGCCCGACATCGCCTGGCTGCCCTTCCACGACTTCGAAGCCCTCACCTACGCGCTGGTGTGGTGTACCGAAGCCGAGACCGACGCCGTGCGCGCCCTCGGCCCGCTCCACCTTGGGAGACCTCTGTGGAATCCGTGACATCGAGATCTTCCTGACCCTGGCCGAAGGGCTGCAGTCCGGCCGTATCGCCGCCCGTGTCACCCAGGCGATCCAGAAGCAACCGTCCACAGCCCTCGTCAACTGTCGTGTTGTTGTCGACCATGCCGATGCGCAGCACGTCGGTCTTCCCCTGAGCGGCTGATCGGGCCCGACTCATGCTGATGGGAAGCCCTTCGTAGACCGGCCGGAGGTCGCGGCGAAGGTGTTCGCCGACCGGTGTGAGCCGTACGGCGCGGCTGGTGCACTCGAAGAGGGGCGCCGACGTTGCGTACCCTCTTCTTGATCGCCTGGCTGGCGCGCGCGGCCGACACGTGCAGCCGCTCCGCCGTACGGCCGACATGCAGATCCTCGGCCGGCGTCAGGAAGATCCCGATGTCGCGAATCTCTAGCGTGTCCTGCCCGGCGTGAAGTCTGCGGTTAACGCAGCGTTGCACGATCCAGCATTGCCCCGGCTAGGCCGTACCGGCAACCTTGATCCAGGACGAAACGCCACATAGAAGGGAAATCATGGCAAACAACCGCATACGGGCAGAAACATGAACATAGTCTCCTCAACCGTCGTCTTCGCCGTCGACGATCTGGCAGGCTCCCGCCACTTCTTCACCACCTATCTGGGCTTCCGCGAGGTGCTGGACACCCCGGATTTCACCTGGCTGAGCCGCGACGATGCGGCCGCCGACATCCTGCTGCACCAGCGCGACCTCGAACGGCCGCGAGAGCGGATCGCCCAGCCGGTGGTGGCGTTCGCGGTCACCGATCTGGCCAAGGAATCCACGCGCCTGCACGCCGAGGGCGCACCCATCACCACGCGGTTGTGGCGCAACCCGTGGGGTGAGCGGCTGATGCGCCTGACCGACCCCAACGGCATCGTCGTCGAGCTGACCGAATGGATCGCGCCCGGCGGCGCCTGATCCACCCCCAACGGAAGGCGCGTGGAGCGCGCCATCCCTCAGTCGATCACTTTCTGTATGTGAATGGAAGCTAAACGTATGCAATCGCATCCTCGTCGATGGCTGATCCTGATCGTGCTCTGTCTGAGCACCCTGGTGCTGGTCATCGACAACATGGCACTCACCGTCGCCGTGCCCGCCCTGGCCGCCGATCTGGGCGCCACCTCGCAGGACATCCAGTGGATCCTGGAGTCCTACATGCTGGTCTTCGCCGGCCTGCTGCTCACCGCCGGATCGCTGTCCGACCGGTACGGCCGGCGCAAGCTCATGGTCATCGGCCTGACGCTGTTCGGCGCCGCCTCCGCGGCCGCCACCCTCGCCACTGACCCCGGCCAGCTGATCGCCGCCCGCGTCGCGATGGGCGTCGGCGGCGCGATGATCATGCCCAACACCCTGTCGATCCTGATGGTCGTCTTCCCCGACGAGGCCGAACGGCGCAAGGCCATGGCCGCAGGGGCCGCCTTCGCCGTGCTCGGCCTGATCGGCGGCCCCGTCGCCAGCGGCGCCCTGGTCGCCTCCCTCGGCTGGGAATCGGTCTTCTGGATCAACGTCCCGATCGCGCTCCTGGCCATCCTGGCCGCCCTGACCCTCATGCCCGAATCCAAGGGCTCGGCGACCAAGCCCGACCCCATCGGCGCCGTCCTGTCCATGATCGGCATGTCCGCCCTCGTGTGGACGATCAACGAACTCGCGCACGGCATCGCCTGGACCCCGCTGATCGTCGCCGTCGTCGCCCTGGCCGCCTTCATTGGCTGGGAGCTGCGCACCGAGCACCCGATGGTGCCGCTCCAGCTCTTCCGCGACCGCGACTTCGCCGGCGGCAGCCTGTCGCTCACCCTCGTCCAGATCGGCAGCGGCGGCATGCTGCTGGTGCTGACCCAGTACATGCAGTTCGTCCTCGGCTACACCCCCACCCAGGCCGGGCTCGCCTTCATCCCCATGTTCATCGCCTCGATCGTCTTCAACGGCATCGGCGCCGGCCTGGGCAGCAAGATCGGCAACCGCGCCACCGCGGTCCTCGGCATGATCGTGATGGCCGCCGGCTTCGCCGTGCTCGGCTTCTCCTCCTCCGACAGCTTCACGATGCTGGCTTTCGCGCAGGTCGTGCTGGGCGCCGGCAGCGGCCTGGCTGGGCCCACGGCGATCGCCGCGCTGATGAGCGCCGTCCCGACCGAGCAGGCCGGTGTCGGTTCGGCGTTGAACGACACCATCCAGCAGGCCGGCGCCGCCCTCGGCGTGGCCATCCTGGGCAGCCTGGCCACCAGCAGCTACACCTCCGCCATGCCGGCCACCGCACCGGATCAGGCCCGCCGCTCCGTAGCCGCCGCCGTGGCCGACCCGTCCCTGGCCGCAGCCGCACGCCAGGCCTACGACGCCGCCATGTCCACCGCCTTCCTCGGCGCTGCGGCCGGGGTGCTCGGCGCCGCCGTACTGGCTCTGCTCCTGTTGCGCGGCCGCAAGATCGGCGCCCACGCCGCCTCCTTGATCCAGCAGCAGGCCCCGGTCAGTGTCACTCACTGAAGCCGCTCACTGAGGCCCTCACTGGAGCAGATCGCCGGAGTAGACCTGGTGCCGATGCTCGGCCGAGCAGACCAGGTCGCCACAGACGTGGCTGAGGAGCTGGCTCATGTTCCAGCCGCAGCATCCAATCCTGCCGCTCATCCCGCCGAACCCTCACGGACGTCCTCGACCTAGCTGACCGGCCCTCGCGCTCGCCGTCGACCATGCGGTGTCCTGTCAGCGGCCGCGTCAGGACGGCAACCGCCCCGTGTCAGAGCGGTCGGCGATCGTGGATGCCATGAACGGTTCAGTGATTGCGGCCTCAAGGCTGGGTGAGATCCATTCGGGCGACCCGACCTAAGCAATCCAGATACCTCGGTCACCAATAGGACCGCAGTCCACCATCCGTCCGTTCAATTTGAATTTCGTAACAGATGTATGGGAGCTCACCATCATGTCCATCACCCTTACCGACCAGGACAAGCTCACCCTCCGCCTCGCCGCGTGGGGCGCCGTCTCGCTGATGTCCGCCGCTGGCATCGCCGAGTCGGCCCACAAGGTCGCCACCCACGGCTCCATCGCGCTGACCTCCGCCACCGGCCCGGTCGGGCACGTGCTCAGCAAGGCGCCCAAGGGCGTGAAGTACGGCAAGACCGTCGCCGAACTCGCCGACCAGGTGCTGCCCGCCCTGACCGCGAGCGTGAGCCTGCTCAAGCAGCAGGACCCGGCCGAGGCCGACAACTTCCGCGGCACCGTCACCGTCGCCATCGAAGCCGCCGCCCGCACCCACCAGGGCCAGCCCAGCCCCACCATGGCCGAGATGATCCGCAAGATCACCGAGGCCCTGGACGCCGCTTGACCGCAAACCCCTTTGCCCCTGAGCGTGACACTAGAGAAGAGGAAGCGTGACAACCCAACCCCCATCCGCGATCAAGGTCCTGCGGCGCGTGGCTGTGCCGACGCTGGCAGCCGCGCTGCTGACCGGAGCAGTCGCCCCCGCGGCATCGGCTGCCGGGCCGGATCGTCCGGAGTTGCAGAAGGCCATGCAGGCGTTCGTCGATGCCGGTTTCTCCGGGATGCAGCTGCGGGTGCACGATGAGCAGGGCGACTGGGCCGGCAGCGCCGGGGTGCGCAAGCTGGGCCAGAGCGCCAAGCCGCCGACGAACGGGCGGTTCTGGACGGGCAGCGTCATCAAGCCCTTCACCGCGACCCTGGTGCTGCAACTGGTGGCCGAGGGCAAGATCGGCCTGGACGTTCCAGTGGCCGACTACCTGCCCGAGTTCGGGCTGGACCGGCGCATCACGGTGCGGATGCTGCTGCAGCACACCAGCGGGCTGTTCAACTACACCGGCGATTCCGACCCTGACGGAAAGTGGGTGCCGGGCATCACCGCCAACGGCGCCGCCTGGCTGGCCGACCGCTTCCGCAGCTACCAGCCCGAGGAACTGATCCGGCTGGCGCTGTCCAAGACGCCGCGGTTCGAGCCGGGCACGGACCAGAAGTACACCAACACCAACTACACACTGGCTCTGCTGCTGATCGAGAAGGTCAGCGGCCGCTCCTACGCCGAGGAGATGAAGCGGCGGATCCTGCGGCCGCTCGGGATGACGGCCACCGTGGTACCGGGCGACCGGACGCAGCTGCCCGGCCCGCACGCCCACGGCTACTACCGCATCAAGGACGCCGCCGGTAAGTGGAAGACGGTCGACATCTCCCGCCAGAACCTGTCCCTGCTGGCCGGCGCCGGGGACCTGATCTCCACCACGCAGGATCTCCACACGTTCATCTCCGCGCTGAACGGCGGCAAGCTCCTGCCGGCCCCGCTGCTGACCGAGATGCGCAAGCCGCACTCGAAGATGGGCTACGGCCTCGGGCTGTTCGTGCAGGACCTGGGCCCGAACTGCGGCACCGTCTACCAGCACAACGGCAGCCCCCCGCACGGCTACGGCACGCTGATGTACAGCTCGCCCGACGGCAAGACGACCCTGACCGCCTCAGTGACCTGGGTAGACGAGGCGACCAGAGGCCCGGCCAAGGACTTCCAGAAGCTCACGGACACGCTCGTCAAGCAGGTGTTCTGCGACGGGTAGGCCGGTTCGGCTGACGAGGCCAAGCCAGCTCAGTAGACGGGGCCGGGCATCCCGGACCGTACGCCTTGAGGGTGGACTCCTTCCGGTTGTGCGCCCGGTAGAGCGCGAACCCGGGCCACGCCGAGCTCGCTGAGCTCGGCGTGGCCGGTCCACAGGCGCGGACGCCGGGCCGAGCAGGTTGAGGAACGTCCCGATAGGCAATCAAGCGGAGACGGTGTAAGCCGCAGGACGGCTAGCGATCCGATCAGCTCACGGGCTGGGCCGGCGCCGCGGCGGCCTCGTCGTGGTCACGCAGCATGTGCAGGACGGTGGCGGGTGAGTGGTGCCGGCCGTTCTTCTTGCCCTTGGTGATGACGAGCTGGGCGGCGATGTCGCGCAGACTGACGCCACGGTCGCGCAGGTGCAGGGCCATGGAGAGCATGGCCTCATCGGTGACGGCCGCGCCGCCGATGCGCTTGCCGCGGGTGCAGGCGACTCGTGGCATTCCAGGGTGCGGTCGCGTACGCATTCGCGTTCCATCCCCGACAGCGCGGCCAGCACGGTGAACACCACACCGGAGGGGTCGTGGCTGCCCTGCAGCTCGCCGGTGAGGAACTCCAGGCCGATGCCGCGGCCGAGCCGCTTGTGCTCGTGCACCACGAGGGTAACGGCGACGCCAGAGGAGCGCAGTTCCGGGCGAGGGTGAGGGCCCGCTCAAGTTCGGGGCGGACGGTGGGGCGCGGGTGGAGATCTTCTCGGCGAAAATGCGGGTGGTGCCTGCGGCCTTGAGCGCGTCGGTCTGGGTGTCGAGTGACTGGCGCACGGTGGAGGCGCGGGCACCGGCGGCCGTAAAGCAGGCCAGGTCGGTTGATCTCAAGCGCAACATCCTCAGCGTGCTCATCGCCAACGCCACGAATTCGGGGTTGTCCAGGATGTGGAGGCCTGCGGCATCCCGTATGACGTGCTGCGCTGGACGCAGGAGTGGTACGTGCGGGAGGAGACGCTGCGCGAGGCCAACACCTGCATCGTCAACCACCACGGGCTGGATCTGTCGAAGGTGTTCGGCCACCATGTCAAGCTCGGACGGGCAGCGTTTCCCGGTGCGGGGCAAGAGCACGACCGCCCGGGACATGACCATCCACGGCGGCCAGGTGCTGTCTTCCTACACGCACGTGTCCGACCAGCACTCCACCTTCGGCACGAAAATCATCGTGCCGAACGCCCGCGAGGCGCACTTCGTGCTGGCTGACTTCCTGGGCAATGCCACCGACCTACCGCTGTTCGAACACGCGACAGATAACCACGGCGTCACCCTTAGTCAACTTTGCCCTGTTCGACCTGGTGGGCAAGCTGCTCTCCCCGCGCATCCGCGACCTCGGCAAGATCACCCTGATCCGGAACGAGACGTCCACGGACACGGTCAAGCGCTACCCGCACGCCGGCCCTCTGCTGAGCGCCCGCTGGAACGAAGACCTCATCGCCGAGTGCTGGCCGGACCTGCTGCGCATGGTCGGGTCGCTGAAATACGGGCAGGCCACCGCGCTGCCGGCCGGGACATTCCCGACGAGCTGCTGGCCCACATCTCCCCGGCACACAGCGAGAACATCAACTTCTTCGGCGTGATCACCGTGGACGTGGAGGCGGCGGCTGGCGGCCGCTGCGCCCGACGGCGGCGGACGCGAGTCTGATGTGACCGCTCAGGGGCTGATGCAGGTCAGCAGGGCCAGGAGCTGGAGCACGCCGTAGGCGAAGGCCATGTTCTCGGCGTGGAACGCCACGGTGCGGCCGGTTCGGGCGAGGCCCGGTATGAAGGCGGCGATGTCTGCCGAGCGCGGCTGATGCAGGTCGACCTCGATGTCGAGCGAGCGCGGAACCGATATGGGTGGCTGGTCGTCGTGCTGGCGTACCGCCTGACTGGCGCCTTGGCGCAGGCGCTCATGTGCCTTCCGGCGATGCCCTCCATGTCGACGGAGATCAGGACCTTGATGGCAGCCATGGGCGTCACCGGGCCTGGTGCATGCGCAGGGCGATGCCGCGGCCGCCGAAGAATGCCTCGAAGGTGTCGAGGGGCAGGCTGGCCTGGCGTGTGTCGGGGGTGTGGCCGCAGGGGTTGTGGAAGTGGATCAGGCCGTGGTCGTGGCCGGTGAGCAGGACCAGGTGTCCGCCGTGGCCGAGGGCGGGTAGGCGGGCGGCGGATCTCTTTGTGGACCGAGGCCATGACCGGGTTCCCGTCGGCGAGCCGGCCGAGGATGTCGGCGGCGGCCAGGTGCGGGTGCACGTCGGCGTGCAGGCCGTGCTCGGCGCGTACGTACTCGGCGAACGGCGCGTAGTACAGGCCAGACAGGTGTGCGGGAAGGTGAGGGTGCCCTCGCGCAGTGCACGGCCGAACTCCTGCATCGCTTGTGGGATCGCGTCCAGATGATCGCTGCCCGACATGCCGCGCAGTGTGATCCCTCGTAGGATGAGGGAGCCGGTGTCGATCTCGATCGGGGCGGTGAAGTCCCCGGAGATCTGGCTGGACAGAGTGCCGACAAGAGCGACGCGGGCACCGCGGCGGGCCACCGCCAGCACGGCCGACAGTTGTTCGCCGCCAACATGGTCGAATACGGCGTCGATCCCGTCCGGGGCTGCCGCGCGCAATTGGTCCTCGATCGGGCCCGCCCCGCGGATGACAACGGCGTCGTAACCCAACTCCTTGATCAGATGCTGGCCCTTGCACTGGGAGCCGGTGCTGCCGATCACCCGTGTCGCTCCACGCAGGCGGGCCAACTGCCCGGCCAGAGAGCCGACGCCGCCCGCCGCGCCGGTAACGAACACGGTATCCCCCTCCGTACCTCGGCAGCCCGCACGATGCCCAACCAGGCAGTCAGTCCTTGTGAGAGGTAGGCGGCCACATCGGGCATCGCCTCAGGGTCGATAGCTGCGCCTCGGCCGCGTCGACGGCTGCGTACTCGCGCCAGCCATGATTGTGCGTGACGAGATCGCCCGGGCTCAGGCCGGTGCCCGGCGCGGAGATCACTTCGCCGATGGCCGGACCCCACAGGGGTGGGCCCGTCTTGTACGGCGGCATGGGCAGATCGGCGTCGCCCCGCATCAGGGTGCGCATCACGGCGACGACGCTCATGAGCGGTTGCGCACGAGCACTTGGCCGGAGGCGGGCTCGGGCACCGGGGCCTCCACCACGTGGAAGCGGTTAACGCGAAGTGCCCCTTGTGGGCGAGCGGCCAGGTGCACCTCGCGATGGGTGGCTGGGATGGCAACTCCCCGAAAGGTACTGAAACACCGCGTAGGACCCAAGCATGACGCGCTGAGCAAGAGACACCGCGGCTACGGTGCGGGTTGGGAGCGGGCGACGGCTTGGGTGAGAGCGGTGACGTGCTCGGCGAGCGCCGTGACCAGCGCGGGTGGGTTCTTGACGGTGAAAGGCCAGGGCAGGCCGGTGAGGATGCATGCCATGGCCGGCAGGTCTTCTGCTCCGCTGATCAGGAGCACGCCGCCGTCGGAACAGGGATGCAGGTCGCCGAAGGTGACCGGCAGGTGGTCGCGGGCGGTCTGCAGGTCGGTGTCGAGCCACACCTCGGTGCGATGGGTCCAGGCGCCGAGCGTCAACGCGTGCAGGACGTGGGTCACGGGGTCGAACCCCTCGGGCGGGGTGAATCTGCCGGGTAGCTCGGCGGCGCCGCTGATCTTGTCCAGGCGGTACATGCGGATGGCGTCGCGGAGGTGGTCGTGTCCGACCAGGTACCAGCGGCGTGCGTGCACGACGAGCCCGTAGGGGTTCACCTCGCGTGCGCCGCGGGTGTGCTCGATCCGGACGGTGTGCCGTGAATGGACGGCTGCGGCCAGGGTCAGGGCCAGGTGCGGTTCTGGGGTCAGCGGACCGGTTGTGGCGGAGGTGGCGGCGATGAGCGCGGTGACGCGTTGGCGCAGCGCTGTGGGCAGGACGCGGTTGAGTTTGACCAGCGCCCGGTCGGTCGGGCCGGGCTCTGCCACTGGCTCGTGCTTGCCGGTGGCCAGCGCGACCGCGACGGCGACCGCTTCGTCGTCGGCGAGCATCAGGGGAGGCAGGCGTACGCCGAGGGCGAGCCGGTAGCCGCCGTAGCGTCCGCGGACGGACTCGACGGGGATGTCCATGTCGCGCAGGGCGGTGATGTAGCGGCGCACGGCGCGGGCGTCGACGTCCAGCCGCCGGGCCAGTTCGTCGGCGGGCACCAGGCCGCGGTCTTGGAGGATCTCCAACAGCGCCAGGACGCGGGTTGCCGGACGGGACACGATCGCGATTCTAATGAGGGCGAAAAGCGTCCACAATCCTCCCTAGCCTGGCGCCGCAGCACATCGATCGGAAGGAGTCGGCTGGTGTCGGCCATTGTTCTTGTCGGCGGTTCGTTTCTTGGCGCGTGGGCATGGGAGCGGGTCACGCCGCTGCTGACCGCGTACGGCCACCAGGTGCATCCGCTGACGCTCACCGGTTTCGGTGATCGCGCGCATCTGGGCTCGCCGGCCACGACGCTCACCACGCATGCCCGTGACATCACGGCCGCGATCGAGTACGCCGGACTGAGCGAGGTGGTGCTCGTGGCGCACTCCTACGGTGGAGCCCCGGCCACGATCGCCGCCAACACGATTCCCGAACGGATCGCCGAGGTGGTCTACCTCGCCGCGCTCCTGCCCGAGCCGGGCAAGAGCCTGTTCGACATCACTCCCGCGCCCGTCGTCGACGCGATCATGGAAACCGTCCAGGACGGGCGGATCCCCGCGATGAGCGACGAGATCATCGACGCCAACTTCGGCGCGCATGGACTCACCCCTCAGGACCGGGCATGGCTGCGAGCGCGTGGCGTCGGCCAGCCGATCGGCACCTACCAGGATCCGGCACCGGCCGACCTCGGCGCCGTGCAGAGACTGCCACGCACCTACATCGCCTGCGCGGGCGACCCCGGCGGCCCACCGCGCCTGCCGGGCCTCAACGTGATCACGTTGGATGCCGGACACTGGTCGATGATCACCGAACCGGTAGAGCTGGCCCGGGTGCTGGATGAGGTGGCCCGGTCATGATGCGGCCGTACCGCGTGGAGATTCCGCAGGAGAGCCTGGACGACCTGACAGCCCGGCTGGCCGCGACCCGCTTCACCCGCCCGCTGCCCGGCCGCGGGCTCGGCGTGCCCGTCGACCGGGTACGGCAGCTGGTGCAGTACTGGCGCGACGGATACGACTGGCGCGCCTGGGAGCGGCGGATCAACGCCCATCCGCAGTTCACGGACAAGATCGACGGACTCGACGTGCACTTCCTCCACATCCGTTCGACCCGGCCGGACGCCTTGCCGCTCATCCTCACACACGGCTGGCCCATGTCGGTCGTGGAGTATCTGCCGCTGATCGAGCGACTGAGCGACGCCTTCCACCTCGTCATCCCCTCGGTGCCCGGCTTCGGGTTCTCCGCCGTGCCGCGCGAGCCGGGCTGGAACCGCCGCCGCGTCGCCGCAGCGTGGGCGGAGCTGATGCGGCGGCTCGGCTATGAGCGCTACGGCGCCCACGGCAACGACGTCGGCTCTCTGATCTCCATCGAGCTCGGACGCCTGGATCCGCACCGCATCGTCGGGGTGCACGTCACGCAGATCTTCTCGCTGCCCTCCGGCGATCCGGCGGAGCGGGCCAGGCTGGGACCGGATGACCTGGCGCAACTGGCCGCGCTGGAACGCTTCATGACCGACAGGAGCGCCTACCTCGCCCTCCAGTCCACCCAGCCGCAGACCCTGGCGCACGCGCTCGCCGACTCCCCTGCCGGGCAGCTGGCCTGGAACCTGCAGCTTTTCGGCGATTCGGTGAGCGACGACTACATCCTCACCAACGCCGCCATCTACTGGCTGACCGACACCGCCGGCAGCTCAGCCCTGATCGGCTATCACGGCAACCGGCCGCCAACCGAGCCGTCATCCTTCCCCTTGGGCCTGGCCTGCTTCGCCGACGACTTCTTCCCCTCCATCCGCCCGCTCGCCGAACGCGACCACGGCGCCATCGTGCACTGGAACGAGTACGGCACAGGCGGACACCATGCCGCGCAGGAGGAACCGCACCTCCTCGCCGACGACATTCGCACGTTCTTCGCCGGCCGCCGATGACGCCACGGGGGAGCGCTCGCATCGGCGGCGTACCGTTGGTCACCACAAGATCTGGAGCAGATTGCGCATGTCGACAGCGTTCGTCATCTTCTACCGGAACATGAACCTGGGCCATCTGAACAGCCCTACCCGGGCGATGCTCGAGAGCGCGCTGCGTCAGGCGGGGGCGTCGTCGGCACGGTCGTTCCAAACGAACGGGACGGTCCTGATCGAGGCCGGCGACGCCGCGCCCCGCGAGGTTGTGCATCGGGCGGCGCCGCGCCTGCTGACGGTCAGTGGCTACGACGACGCCGCGTGCGTGCGTCCTATCGACCAACTGGCGGCGATCCTCGATCGCGATCCCTTCGCCGGCGTCGGCGACGAGCGCACCTATCGCGAGACGTTCACCTTCTTCGACGGCGCCGGCGACCCGCTGCGCCTGTACCGCGTCAAAACACCGTCGCTACCGCATCGAGCTGCGGTTTGACCGAGGCTACCCACGCCGACAAGATCACGTCGTGTGCCTCCTCGCCTGCTCTATCTGATCGCGGTCCGGGTGTTCGGCTGGCTGATGTTGCTGGGCCGTCGCCAGGCGTCGAAAGACGTGGAGATCATGGTGTTGCGGCATGAGGCGGCGGTGTTGCGGCGTCAGGTTGGGCGCCCGAAGCCGGACTGGGCCGATCGGGCCGTTCTCGCGGCGTTGGCCCGGTCGCTGCCGGCGGGGCTGCGCGCTCATCGGCTGGTCACTCCGGCGACGTTGCCGGCGTGGCATCGTCGCCTGCGCCGACGGGCATGGATCTACCCGCATCGTGGCGGACGGCCGAGCACGAGCCAGGAGGTCCGGGCCGTGATCGTCCGCCTGGCGCGGGAGAACCCGGCATGGGGCCATCGACGGGTGCACGGTGAGCTGGTGCGGCTCGGCCACCAGGTCAGCGAGGCGACCGTGCGGCGCATCCTGCGCTCGCGCCGCTTCCGCCCGGCACCCCGACATCTCGATACCTCCTGGCGAAGCTTCCTGCGGGCGCAGGCCGAAGGGCTTCTGGCCTGCGATTTCTTCTATGTTGACACGATCTTTCTGAAGCGCCTGTACGTGTTGTGCGTGATGGAAATCAACACGCGGCGCGTGCACATCTCGGGCGTGACCTCCCACCCCACCGGCGCCTGGACCGCTCAGCAGGCCCGCAACCTCCTGATCGATCTCAATGAGCGAGCGGCGTCATTCCGCTTCCTCAGCCGCGACCGGGACGCCAAGTTCACTACGGCATTCGATGAGGTCTTCGCAGGTGAGGACATGAGGGTGGTGAAGAAGCCACCGCGAACGCCGCAGGCGAACTGCTATGCCGAGCGGTGGGTGCGTACGGTACGGGCCGAATGCACCGATCGGATGCTGATCTACGACGAACGGCAATTACGGTTGGTGCTGGGTGAGTATGCCGATCATGACAACGGTCATCGGCCACACCAGTCCCGCCGACAGCACCCGCCCGATCATGGCGAGCGGACCATCGTGCCGTTGGCAGGCCGGATCAAGCGCCGGAAGGTGCTCGGTGGTCTGATCAACGAGTATCACCGAGCAGCGTAGCCGTTTCGGGGAACGCGCAGTTCAAGCCCTATGCGATGGGTTTTGACGCGGTACAGGCGGCTATGGCGAGCCCCAAGAGGCTGGGGCCCGGTCGGGTGCCGGGGCGGGTTCGGGCGCACGGTCCTGCGGGTTCGTGGTAGGTCGAGGGCGTACCGGCCACCAGACGGCCCGACCGAGCAGTGCGGCGAGTGCGGGGACCAGCACCAGCGACACCACAAGCGCGGAAACCATGATGCCCAGCGTCATCGCGAAGGCGATCTGTTCGTTGCCTGAGGATGTGGCGAGGCTGGCGAAGGAAGCGGCTAGCACCACGCCGGCCGTCGTGATGGCCGGTGTCGTGTGCCGTACGGCACGGGCCACGGCGGCGCGGGCCGGACCTGGTCGCCGCATCTCCTCCCGGATCCGGTCGGTGATCAGGATGTTGTAGTCGGTGCCCAGGGCGACGACGAACAGGAACAACACGAGCGGGAGGGTGAAGCTGACGCCCGGCTTGCCGAGTATGTGCTGGAACAACAGGGTGGCGGCGCCGAGGGTGGCGGCGAAGCCGAGCCCGACGGAGAGCATCAGGATCACCGGCGCGAGCAGGCTGCGCAGGAGCAGCAGGAGGATCAGCGCGATCAGCGCGGCCGCGACCGGGAACACGATCGTGAGGTCGTGCTCGACGGCCGTCGAGATGTCGGCGATGATCGCCGGGGTCCCGCCCACGTGTGCCGTCGTCCCGGCGGGCGTGTGCTGGGCGACCGCGGCCCTGATCGGTCCGGAGGCCAGGTCGCGGGCCTGCTGGCTCTGCGGGTCCGCGGTCGGATAGAGGTCGATCCTGGCGGCGCGGTGGTCCTTGTTCAGGACGGTCTTCGCGACCTGGCCCACACCCTTAACCCGGGTGAGCGCTCGCGATAGACCGTCCAGCCGGTCTGCGGTGAGGGCGCCGTCGTCCTTGGAGGTGACAAAGACGCTCGTCGGGTCCGACACGCCGGCCGGCAGCGTACGGGAGATCTCGGCCGCGGTGGCTGCGGCGGGGGTCTGGGTGCCGGGGCTGCCCTGGCCGTAGTCCATGCGGATGCCGATCAGCCCGGCGGCCAGTGCGGCGAGCAGGGCGACAGAGGCGGTCAGCATCATCAGCGGGCGTCGCGTGACCAGCTCACCCAAGCGGGCGGCACGGCCCTCGCGCGTCTCGCGGTGCAAGGCCGTGCTGGAGGGCCAGAACATCTTGCGGCCGGTGGCCGCGAGCAGCGCCGGCAGCAGGGTGAGGCTGCCGAGCAGCATCACCAGGATCGCGACGGCGATCGCGGGGCCCATCGAGCGAAACTGCCCGAAGGTCGCCAGTCCCAGCGTGGCGAAGGCGGCCACGATGGTCAGCGCCGCCGAGGTGATCGCGGTGCCCACCCGGCCGGAGACCTGCCCGGCCACCTCACGGGCTGACTGCTCGGGCCTGGCCCGCAGTGCCTCGCGGAAGCGGAACAGCAGGAACAACAGGTAGTCGATGCCAATGCCGAACAAGACCACGTTGATCAGTCCGGGGGTGCTCGCGTCGAGCTTGAGCCCGGTGATCATCGCGGCGCCCGCGACGGCACCCGCGGCCACGAAGCCGATCAGGGCGACCGCGAGCAACGGCAGCAGGGCCGCCAGCACGCTGCGAAACACCAGCACGTTGAGCAGGATGATGAGCCCCATGATGAGCCCGCCCCCGACCGTCGTGGTGATCTTGCGGGAATCGACGGTGTCGACGGCGTCGGCGAGAGGCCCGGTGAAACCGGTACGCATCCCCGCCTCTGAGAACTGCGTCCGGGCGGCGTCCCTGAAGGTCCGGTAGACGCCCTGGACGCCTCTATCCGCACGATTGCCGATCAGCTCGACGGAGAGCAGCTCGAAACTCCGGTCGGGCGCCGTCATCGCCGGGGCGATCGTGGGGGTCTGGGAGCGGTCGGGGACCAGGTACTGCTGCGGGCCGTCGTCCTCCCTTGGCATGATCACCCGGCGCTTGGCCAGCTTCGCCGCCTCGGCCTCGATCCGCTCCTGGTCAGCGGCGCTGAGGGCCTTGCCGTCGGAGCGGGCGACCAGCACCGTCACCGTGGTCGCGTCGGGATTCACCCCGAACCGCTCCTCGGCGATGTTCAGGGCGGCGGCCGAGTCGTAGCTACGGGGCAGGAAGTCCCCGGTCTGGTTCTGGGTGACCCGGTCGAACAGGGTCGGGATCAGGGCGCTCAACGCGACGCCCAGCACCGCCCAGAGGGCGATGACCTTCCACGGGTGTCTGGTGGAGTATCCGGTCAAGGCGCGGATCACGACGTGCTCCGGCGGACGGAAGAGGCGCAGAGTGCGTTGTCGATCAGACGGGCCGTGGCCTGGCCCTGCTCTCGCGTGCCGGGGTAGGTGGTCCGGGAGACGATCACGCTGGTACGGCCGTCCTGGGTGACGGCGTTGTCGGTGATGAACCCGGGGGTGCCGCCGGGGTGCGTCCAGGCCGTGACTCCGCAGCTCAGTCGCTGCTTGGCCATACCCAGCCCGAACTCCCTGCCGGGCACGCCGACGGGGACCGTGGTCATCATCTTCTTCAGCTGTTGCTGCGACAGCACCTGCCCGCCCAGCAGTGCACGCCAGAACCTGACCAGGTCTTCTGTGGTGGTGACGGCCTCGCCCGCCGCGCCGGCCCAGCCGAGGCTGAGCAAGGTGGAGCGGAACGGGCGCGCGGTTTTGGCGTCCTCGGTGTAGGACTGCACGTGCGGCTTGGGCAGGAGCGGGGAGTCGCCGGGCAGGGTCGTGTTCCGCAGCTTCAGCGGCTTGATGATCCGGCGCGTCACCTCCTCGCGCCAGGAGTTCCTGGCGGCCTTCTCGATGATCATCCCGGCCAAGGTGTAGTTGATGTTGGAATAGCTCCAGCGGGAGCCGGGGGCGAACAGCGGTCGATGGCCGACGCTGAGCGCCACCAGCCGCAGCGGGCTCATGCGCAGGAACCGGTAGGTGCGGTAACCCCGCTCCGTGTGCATCTTCTTCTCGATGTCGCCCACGGAGTCGTGCAGGCCGCTGGTGTGCTGGAGCAGGTGCTTGACGGTGATCGCGCGCCCGTCGTTGCCGTTGCCGCGCACCAGCCCGGGAAGCCACCGCTCGACGCTGTCGTTGACCGAGAGCCGCCCTTCCGCTTCGAGCTGCAGGATCACGGCGGCGACAAAGGTCTTGGTGTTGCTGCCCATCCGGAAATGCCCGCCACTCGGGACCGGCACCTGACGGCCCAGCACCGCCGTACCACTGGATGCGGCCAGATCGGCGCGGGGCGAGCGCACCCGAGCCTGCACGCCCAGCGTGCCGGCGTCGCGGATCGCGTCCAGGTCCGCTTGCAGGGCCGCCCGGTCGTAACCGGGGGAAGACGCGTGCGCCGGGCTCACCGCCAGCACACCGGCCGACACGGCCACGGCCGCTGTCGCCACGACCGCATGGAATCGACGCTGGCCAACACTCATTTTTGCCTCCTGGCAGATGCACCTGGTGCCGGGGGTTCCCGGCCGGTATCCAGACCATCAGTCAGAAGAGCGGCAAACCTCCTGGCAGCGGATGATCCTGACCGGGGCCCTGAGGCCTTCCCCAAGGCCGCGACCAGGACCCTGGTCCTAGTCCAGGTCCGCGCGGTGAGAGCATCGCGACTGCTGTGCAACCCTGGTTCGGGGGCCAAGAGGCCTGATACAGGGGGAAGTCAGACATGTCCAGGAGCCGATACGTCGGGTCCGGCGATGCCCGGGAGCTGCCGTGGAGCCGTAACGACGCCCTCGTGACCGGCGGCGCCTGCGTGATGAACCTGCTCAGCTACGTGTTCTTCAACGCCTCCGACGGCCTGCACACCGTGAGCGTGACCGGGTTCCTCTTCGTCGCGCTGACAGCGCTGCCGCTGCTGGCCCGGCGCCGCCACCCGGTGGCGGCGCTCGCCGCCGTCCTGGCACTCGACGCGACGGCCACCCTGACCGTGCCGCTGCCCCGGCACTTCGGCGCCGTGCTGGTGGTCGCTCTGTACTCGGCGGCCAGGGCCTGCCCCGGCCGCGTGACGGCGCTCGCGGCCGTCGTCACGCTAGCGGTGACGCTGCTGAGCCAGAGCAACGGCCGCATTCCGCCCTGGCAGGACGCGATCACCCCGCCGCTCACCACCCTGATCGTCGTCGGCGCCGCCATGGCGATGAACCGCTGGCAGCGGGAGGTGGACGCCAACCGCAGGCTCCTCGCCGACCGTGCGGTGGCCGACGAACGCCGCCGCATCGCACGGGAGTTGCACGACATCGTGGCCCACCACATCACCACCATGCAGCTGATGGCCGGCGGAGCGCGGGCCAACTTCGCAGAACCGGAGGTGGTCAAGGAAGCCCTGGTCACCCTGGAGTCCTCCGGGCGGCTCGCGTTGCGCGAGATGCGCCAGCTCCTGGACGTACTGCGGGACAGCGACGAACCCGAGGTCGCGCCGTCCCAGCCCCAGCCTGGTATCGACGACCTCGGCCGCCTGGTGGCCGAATCCCGCTTCGCCGGAGTGCCGACCGAGTTCAGCGTCCACGGGCAGCGGCGCCCGTTGCCGCCGACCGTCGGCCTCACGGTGTTCAGGATCGCTCAGGAGGCCCTCACCAACACCCGCAAGCACGCGGGGGCCGCCCGCGCGTCCGTGGAGCTGATCTACCGTCAGGATCGAGTCATCGTCGAAGTACGCGACGACGGCGGGGACGGCCCGCCACAGGAGGGGGCGCGCGCCGGCGGATACGGCCTGATCGGCATGCGCGAACGCGTCGCCCTGCACGGCGGCACCCTCACCGCGGGCCCGCAGGCCGACGGGGGGTTCGCCGTGGTGGCCGACCTGCCGCTGACCACGGACGAGGCCGTCCAGCACGAAGGGGCGCACCGATGACCGCGCCGCCGATCAGTGTGCTGATCGTGGACGATCAGTTGCTGGTACGGCGCGGCCTGTCGCTGATCCTTTCCCCCGACCCGTCCTTCGAGGTCGTGGGAGAAGCCGAGAACGGCGCGCAGGCAGTCACCCTTGCCCGCCAACTACATCCCGACGTCGTGGTGATGGACATCAGGATGCCCGTCCTCGACGGAGTCGGCGCGACCAGGGAACTCGCCTCCACCGTGCCCGGCAGCCGGGTCCTGGCCCTCAGCACCTTCGACATGGACGAGTACCTCGTGGGCGCCCTGCGCGCCGGAGCCTACGGGTTTCTGCCCAAGGACAGCTCACCTGAGGACCTGAGCGCCGCGATCCGCACCGTCCACGCCGGCGACGCCGCCGTCGCGCCACGCCTGCTCACCCGGCTGATCTCCACCTACGTACGGGCGCCTCACGGCACCCGGCCGACACCCACGGGCCTGGACGAACTCACACCCCGCGAGGTCGAGGTATGGCGGCTGATGGCCACGGGCCTCGACAACACCGAGATCTCCCGCGCCCTCGGCCTCAGCCTCTCTACCGTCAAGAACTACATCACCAGCATCTTCGACAAGCTCTCCGTGCGCGACCGCGCCCAGGCGGTCATCGCGGCCTACGAATCAGGCCTGGTCACCGCCCGCCAGGTAACCGGGAACCCGCCCACCGGATAGCGCGGCCCGCCAGTGTGGATGCTTTCACACCACCGCGTCACCACCGTCCACGGCCGTCGTCCAGTTTCCCGGCCGGAATGGCGGCCGTGACCTGTGTTCCCACGGCGGTGCTGTCGATGGCGGTGGCCCAGATCTGGCCGCTGCCCTGGCCTTGCGGCGCGGACGGGTCGTGCGAGGGGAGCCGGGTCCATTGGGCGATCCAGACGTTGCAGTGGGCGCACCAGTCGCGAGCGGTGGCCAGGTCCGAGGAGAGGCTCCAGTAGGCGGGGTGGCAGGGCCAACCCCTTCGACTCTGACGCGCGTTGTCGACTGCCGTAGAAGAGGGTCAGTCCACATAAGCCCAGAACGGGAGCCGTACATGAGCATCAAAGAGTCGGAGCTCACCTTGAAGGGCGCCGGCGTCACCGGCGTCCCGTCCGATCTGCTCGCCCGCACGAGCACCCACGCCGTCAGTGACGCCCCGCCGGCGGGCAAGGCGCGCGAGCTGCCCCTGGTCGTCCTTTCCCCCGGCTTCGAAAAGACGCTCAGCTCGCTCACCGGCCTCGCCGAGGACCTGGCGAGCAGAGGCTACGTCGTGGCCGCCATCAGCCACACGCACGAAAACCTCGCCACCGTCTTCCCCGACGGCCGCGTGGCCACCTGTACGGCCTGCCAGGTCGAGCCACACGACCAGAGCTTCTGGGACAAGGTCGGCGCCACCCGGGCCGACGACGTCTCCTTCGTCCTCGACGAGCTGACGGGCCTACGCCCCAGATGGGAGGGGTCCCAGCTTATCGACCCGGCCAAGATCGCCATGGTCGGTCACTCGGCGGGCGGCGCCAGCTCGGTGGCGGCCCTGCTGAAGGATCCCAGAATCAAGGCCGGCATGAACATCGACGGCCTGGCCATCGTGCCCGTGCCGACGAGCGGGCTGGGTAAGCCCTTCCTCTTCCTCGGCGCGCAGGCCACCCGCACCCCGGGCAGCCAGGAGGCCGCTTCGTGGGAGACGGCCTGGCAGCACCTGACTGGGTGGAAGCGCTGGCTTGTGGTCGTCGGCACCGAACATGCCTCCTTCACCGATACCGCACTGCTCGGCGAGCAGGCCGGTTTGGATACCGGCGCCACGCTGCCCGCCGCCAGGTCGATGGAGATCACCCGCGCGTACGTGGCAGCCTTCCTCGACCTGCACCTGCGCGGCACACCACAGCCCCTGCTCGACCAAGCCTCGGCGAGCTATCCAGAGGTCAAGGTCTGCGCGGTCGAGCAGAAGAGCTGCGCCTGATCTCAGGCAAGGAGCCGGGGCTCTCGAACTCGGCGACGGGCTCCCGGGTGGTGACAGAAGGCCGGACGTTTCGGGGGTGGACCAGCAATGGAGCCGTTTCGTACGGTAAGCGCCTTCCCGCAGGCCAGCACGGGTGACGAACGGGTCGGCGCGGGGTCACTGGCGTACGTTCCGGTCCGATACAGCTCGTCTCGGATCTTGGTTTCGGGGCGGATCGCCTGGTGGGTGACGCCGGGTGACGGTGATCTTTGTGTCCGGAAGTCTTCCGTAACGGACAAGACCAATTCATACTGTCGGGGCATGACGAGCATCCCGGCTGGTGGAATCTTCCTGGCTCCGGGCGCGGAGGGTCAGTTGCAGCAGTCGCATCCGGGGCGACAGTCGCAGGTGTCTGCCTCGGTGTCGGCGGGACCGTCGGCATCGAGTGTCGCTTCGAAAGCTTTATCGGGCGACGCGCTTGGCGCGGGAGAGGCGTCGTCGCGGCCCTCCATGACCCAGATGCGGATCTCGATGGTCTGAGGGTGGCCAGGTCGAAGTGGCGAAGGCGGCAGGCGGTGATGGCTCAGAAGCGGGTCGCGCGGTCGAGGAGGCGTGCCAGAGCGGCAGGTTCCTGAACGGCCGAGACCGGCGGGGCTCCGTCGATGACGAGTGCAGGCACGCCTCGGATTCCCCTCTGGGTGGCGCGGCGTTCATCGGCTCGGACGTCAGCGGTGAACGCGTCGCCGGTCAAGAGTTCTCCTACCTGGGCGCGATCAAGTCCGGCCTCGACGCTGAGCGCTTGGAGAACCTCCGGGTCGGCGATGTTGCGGCCTTGGGTGTGGTAGCCGTGAAGGAGACGTTCCATAACGGCGTCGGCCAGGCCGCAGGTGGCGGCCAGGTGGATCAGGCGGTGAGCGTCGAAGGAGTTGACGGGCCGGGCCTGGTGCAGGTTGAGTTCCAGTCCCTCGGCTGCGCCAAGCGCTTGGATGTGGGCCACCCGGGCGCTCGCTCGGGCCGGGTCGTTTTGGTAGGTGGCGATCACCTGCGCCGCCGTCAGGCCGGGGATGGGGCTTCCGTCCGGATCGAGTTCGAAACTGCGCCAGACGACGTGCACATCGTTTCGGCCTTTCAGGGCGGTGGCCAGTCGTCTCTTGCCGATGTAGCACCAGGGGCACAGTACGTCGAAGTAGGCCTCGACTTGCATGATCGTTCGGTCCTTTCAGTCGAACGCCGGGGTGGGCGTCGTGGCCTGCTCAGGCTGGCTCGGTGGTTGTGGCGGGGTTGCGCGCCGCAGGGTCAGGGTCAGCAGGGCGAGCGCGATGAGCAGGGGGATCGTAATGAGCGCGTGCACGTGAAGGCTGTGGGCGAACGCGTCCCGGGCGGTCTGGGCAAACGGGATGCCGAGACTGTCGGGGAGTCGCTGGGCTGCCTGGAGTGCGGCGGGCAACGTCTCGCTGGCCGCCTCGGCGACCGTGGCAGGGACTCCGTCGGGTGTATGGCCGATCATGTAGCTGCCGTAGACACCGGTGGCGATGCTGCCGAGCACGGCGATGCCGAGCGCGCCGCCGAGTTCGGCGCCGGTCTCGGAGATCGCTGAGGCGGCCCCGGCGCGTTCGGGTGGTGCCGCGCCGACGACCAGGTTGGTTCCCAGTGCCATGAACGGGGTCAGCCCGGCGAAGAGAAGAACGGAGCCGGACACCAGGATGACGGGGTTTCGGTCCACCTGTGTGAGCAGGATGGGACCGATGACGGCGAACGCGGCTCCGGCACTCATGAGGACGACTGGGCGGATTCGGCCGGTGAGGCTGGAGACCACCAGAGCCACGACGGTCCCGGTGACCGCGGTGGGCAGCTGCCACAGGCCGGCCTCCAACGGAGAGAAACCGAGCACCAGTTGCAGATATTGCGAGGTGAGCAGGCTGGTCCCGAACAACACGATCCCGACCAGCACCATGCCTGTGACGGAGACGGCGAAGGCGGGGATACGGAACAATCCCAGGTCCAGGAGCGGGTTGGACAGCCGCCGCTGGCGGCGTACGAATACCACGCCGATCACCAGGCCCGCGACCAGGACACCGACGGACGGCAGCGCGAAGCCGTGGACGGCGAGATCCTTGATGCCGAACACGATCGTCAGAGGAGTCAGCAGCGACAAGACCACACTGACCGCATCCAGCCGCCCCGAAGCCGAAGCGCGGGATTCAGGGACCAGGAAAGGGCCGGTGACCAGCAGCAGAGCCATGGTCGGAACGGCGAGCAGGAACACCGCCCCCCACCAGAAGTACTGCAGCAGCACACCGCCGACCAGCGGGCCGAGCGCACCGCCGCCCATGAAGGCCATCATCCAGATCGTGATGGCCAGGGTGCGCTGCCGGACGTCGGCGAACAGGGCGCGAATCAGCGCCAGCGAGGACGGCGCCAGGGCGGCGGCGGCGACTCCCTGGACCGCCCGTGCCGCGATGAGCAGGCCGGCGTCGGGCGCGTATGCGGCGACAACGGATGCGCAGGTGAACGCGACGGCGCCGAGCAGCAGGATTCGGCGGTGCCCGAAACGGTCGCCGAGCATGCCCATCGTGACCAGTGACCCGGCGACCATGAAGCCGTAGATGTCGGTGATCCACAGCAGCTGGGAGCCGTCGGGCTGCAGACCGGCGCTCAGGCTCGGTAGTGCCAGATAGAGCACCGACATGTTCATCATGACCAGGACGGCGGGCATGCCCAGGACCGCCAGGGCGGTCCACTCCCGGATTCCGGCTCTGGCGGGGGGTTCGTGGGCCTTGTTGGCTCTGTTCTCAGCCATGGACATGGCCGTCGGGGATGAGCAGGGTCTTGCCGGTGGTGGTCCGGGACTCGATCGCTCGGTGCGCGGCGGCTGCCGCCTCGAGCGGGAAGGTCTGGCCGATGACCGGCCGCAGCTTCCCGTCGGCCGCGAGGTTCAGCGCGTCGACGATGAGAGCGCGGGTCTGGGCGGGGTTCGGTGCGGCGGTGAGGCCGATGACGCCGATGGAGCGTGCCCGGAGTTCGCCTTCATCGAGTTCGGCGTCGGCGCCGCTGGCCATTCCGTAGATGCTCACGCGTCCGCCTTCGCGTAGCGCCCCGATCGCCTCGGTGCCGATCCGGCCGCCGACCCCGTCGAAGACGAGATCGAGTCCGGCGCCGCTGGTCGCCTCCGCTACCCGATCCAGCCAGTCAGGCCGGGAGTAGTCGACATAGGCGGCCGCGCCCAGCGAGGTGACCAGCCCGGCCTTGCCGGCGCCTCGGGCGGCGCCGATCACGTGGGCATCTGCGGCGGCGGCGAGTTGCACTAGCAGGCTGCCGACGCCCCCTCCCGCAGCCTCTACGAGAACCCGCTGCGACGGCTTGATCTCCGCCTGCCGGTACAGCAGCAGAGCCGTACGCCCATCGGCCAGGAGCGCGACCGCGTCCTTGAGCTCCAGACCCGCGGGAACCGGAACCGCGTCGCGCGCCCGAGCCAGCGCCAGCTCCGCGTAACCGCCCTCGCCGCCGGTGGTGGTGACCACAACTGTTCCCATCAGGGCCGGGTCCACGTCTGCTCCGACGGCGACGATGCGACCGCCCACGCCATTGCCGGGAATGCGGGGTAGCGCGGGCCTGCCGAACGGCCCGTCGCCCGAGCGCACCTGCGTCTCGACGAACGTGATACTCGCGTACGCCACCACGACGAGCACCTGCCCCGGCCCCGGCACGGGATCGTCGACCTGCCGAATCCGCAGGACCTCCGGCCCTCCGAACTCTTCCATCACCACGGCCCGCATGACACTTCCCCCAAACGGATAGATTCGCTTCGTTTGATGGAATCTATAACGGAGTGAATCGCTTCGCAAAGCGGCTACAGTGTGCGCATGGCCCGCAGAGCTCCCCGGCACGCAGAAGCCGAACGCAACGACCAGGCCCTCCTGGAGGCCGCCAAGAAAGTCCTGGCCGTGGACGGAGCACATGCATCGGTGGCGACGATCGCCGCACGCGCCGGAGTCGGCATCGCCAGCCTCTACCGCCGCTACCGCTCCAAGGACGAGCTCTTCCAGCATCTGTGCGCGCTCACTCGACCAGTGGATTCAGGCCGCTGAACGCGGCCTGCACCACGACGACCCGTGGGAAGGGCTCGCTCACTACATCAGCGCCTGCATCGAGTTCAGCGACGGCTCCCTCGGGCCGCTGGCCGGCACGATCGCCGTCACCGACGAGATGGCGGCCAAGTTCACCAGATCCGACGAGCTGATGCGGGACCTGGTGGCCCGCGCACACTGCCGGAGTGCTCAGACCGGACGCCACGGCCATGGACATCTCGCTCCTGATCGAACAACTCGGCAAGTCTCCCCTGATCGAACAACTCGACCGGCAGGGCCACACCGACCTGACCGACGCAGCCCACATCAACTTGAGTCCTACACCCTCACCGACATGCAGGTACCCGGCCTCGCCACGACCCCCAGCCCCGCTCCTGAGCCACCATGAGCCGAAGCGCGGCCAGTCCTGACCCGTGTTCCGACCGCACACGTGGGGCGGTGCCGTCCGGCCGCGCGGCCGCATGGCGCTTGCCGTTCAGCTCTGAGGCCAGAACTGAAGCACTGCCTCCTCGAGTCCTTCGTAAGGGCCAGGATTGTCGTCTATAAACAAGTCCTCCGAGACGTCCGCTTCGTCTGGATCTTCGTTCAGCTGGCGCAAGATGATGCGTAGTTGCCACACCTGACCCTTCTGACCAAGGTCGATGACAGCGTGCTGATCGCTAGCATCCATCATCTCGATTGCGCGGACCGTGCCAGAGGTGGACCGAAGATTTCCGACCCACGTTTCGCTGGCGAGCGCCTCTCCGGTGAACGTCGGATCTGGAGGGCTTGAGTTCCAAAGCTCTAGTCGGACGTCGACCCTATGGTGGGCGAAGGAGGAGTTCAGCCTTACCGCATTGAAGGCATGGAACCCTGTCCGGTGCCAGAAACTGGCAATGAGGGTCTGAGCTGGTCTTCTAGGCTCGGCTCTCGTGCTGTTTCGACTTCTGTATCTGCTGGTGGTCAGGGTGTTCGGCTGGTTGGTGCTGCTCGGCTATGCCCACCCAACTCAGCCGGAGGAGGACACAGGCCTGCCGCCGAGCTTCATCTTCACCGACCGCCGCCTCGGCCAAGCCCTCCATGGGGCATGATCTTCTTCCCGGGCGAATGCGGGAAGGCGTGATCATAGCGGTCAGGACGCCCCCAGGTATCGCGCGCCGCCGTCCACCGTGAGCGTGGCCCCGGTGGTGAAGGTGGCTTCGAAGGCGAGGAAGAGGACCGCGGCCGCAACCTCCTCCACCTGCCCATGCCGCTTCATCGGCGTGAGCTCATCGCCCAGCTTCTCGAAGGCCGCACGATCCTCGTCCGACGCCACGATGCCCATAGTGGGGGTCTTGACGAAGCCCGGGCTCACCATGTTGACCCGGATCCCCCTCGGCAGGAGCGCCGCAGCGACGCACCTCGCCATGGCACCGATGGCGGCCTTCGCGCCCGAGTACGCGGTAAAGACCGATCCGCCTCCCGTCTCGGCCACGGAGGTCGTGAAGACGATCGAGCCGCCGTCCGCGATCAGCCAGGCAAGACGCTGCACGACGAAGAACGGTCCCTTGGCGTTGACGGAGAAAGCCCGGTCGTATGACTCCTGCGTCACCGCCTCGAACGGCTCGATCGTCGCGGTCCCGACGTTGACGAACACGAAGTCCACCTGGCCCAGCCGCTCGGCCGCAGCCCGGCCCAGCCGCTCAATGTCCGCCATGTCCGTGACGTCCGAGCGCACCGCGTGCACGGCCGGCGACATCTCCTGGAGCGCGGCCACGTTGCGCCCGGTGGCCAGCACCTCGGCGCCCGCCTCCGCCAGCGCTTCCACCACGGCTCGGCCGATGCCGTGGGTGCCGCCGACCACGACTGCCTTCTTGCCTGCGTACCTGCTCATCGCATCTCCTTTCTGAGGTAGTCGAGCAACCGCGTCGCACTCTCGCTGCCGTACCCGTCGGCGACAGCCTGCTCCAGCTGCGCCTGCTGGGCGACGAGCCAGTCGACGGGCAGGGCCGCGTCCCGGCTCGCCCGTACGACGTGGCCGATCGCGAGCGCGTTGGTGTTGATGTTGGACACGTCCGTGGCGTGCTCGCCCTCGTCGATGGCCCGCGCGTTCTCGAGGCTGGCCATCGGCCCGATCACGTGGGTGAGCCACGCGTTCGCGTACGGCTGGAACTCTGTCGCGCTGACGCCGGCGGTGCTGACCAGCGCTTGCGCGTGCGCCAGACCCTGGCCCGCCGCGTACAGGATGGCCAGCAGCGCGAGGTCGTACAGGAGCGGGACGCCGGGATCCTCGGCCAGATGGACGGTGCCGCCGCCGAAGACCCGCAGCATGGGCGCGCAGGACTCGAAGAGATCCTTCGGCCCTCCGTAGAAGAGCTGTGCCTGGGGCAGGCCGATCATCTGCGGAACGGCCATGATCGCCCCGTCGAGGTAGGCGGCGCCCCGCTCGGCCGCCCACGCGGCCGCCTTCCTGGCCTCGGCCGGGGTGCCGGACGTCAGGTTGATCACGGTACGGCCGTGCAGGTCGGCGGTCGACAGCACTTCGTACATGACCTCGTATGTTGACAGGCAGACGATCATCGTCGGGCTTGACTCGGCCGCCGAGGCCAGCTGGGTCACGGCCTCGGGGACCGCAGTGTCCGATCTGTTCCAGGCGGTCGTCGGATATCCGTTGTGAGCCAGCGCGGCGGCCAGGGCCTTGCCCATGAGTCCCAGGCCGATGACTGTTACAGGAGTGTTCATGGCACCGAGCTTGCCGGGCGGGGGTTCCGGTTCGATGCCGGTCGGATGCCGCCGTACCGTGGTCTCATGCGTTTCGGGGTGCTGGGCCCGCTCACCGTGCGGGGGGAAGACGGCGAGGTCGATATCCCCGAGGCGAAGGTCCGCACCGTGCTTGCCGTCCTGCTGGCCGACCACGGGCGCGTGGTGCCCGCCGACCTGCTGATCGACGTCCTGTGGGGCGAGCGGCTGCCGAAGCATCCTGTGGCCGCGTTGCGGGCGAAGGTGTCCAGGCTGCGCAAGGCCCTGGGCGATCCGGCGCTCGTGGTCTGGCGCGCTCCCGGCTACCTCCTGGACTCCGGGGACGTGGACGCGGGCCGCTTCGGGTCGCTGGTCGTGCGCGCCCGGGCGGCCGAGGATCCCGCGGAGAAGACCACCCTTCTCGGTGACGCACTGGCGCTGTGGCGCGGACCCGCGTTCGTGGAGTACGCGGACGAGGAGTTCGCCCGCGCGGCCGCCCTCCGGCTGGAGGAGCAGCGGCTCGCCGTGATCGAGGAGCAGGCGGAGGCCCGGCTGGCGCTCGGCGAGCGGGGGCTGTCGGCCGAGCTGGCCGACCTGGTCGCCCGCCACCCGCTCAGGGAACGCCTGCGCACTGTTCACCTGCGGGCCCTCTACCACGACGGTCGGCAGGGCGAGGCGCTGAACGGTTACCAGGAGATCCGCACCCGGCTGGCCGAGGAGCTGGGTGTGGACCCGGGCCCGGAGCTCCGCGCGCTGCACCAGTCGATCCTGCGCCGGGACCCCGCGCTCGGTCCTCGCCGCACCAACCTGCCTGCCCCGCTCACCGAGCTGGTCGGTAGGGAGAAGGCCGTCGAGGAGGTACGCGAGCTGCTCGCCGCTGCCCGCATGGTCACCCTCACCGGCCCAGGCGGTGTCGGTAAGACCAGGCTGGCGCTGGAGGCCGGCGCCCGGCTGGCCCCCGCCTACGACGACGGCGTGTGGCTGGCCGACCTGAGCGCGCTCGACCGGCACAGTGGCATGGACAGGGTGGCCGAGGCGGTGGCAGCCGCCCTGGGCGTCAGCCACGACGTGGTGGACCGCCTGGCCGCGGCCGTGCGGAGCAAGCATCTGCTCCTGCTGCTCGACAACTGTGAGCACGTGGTGGACGCGGTCGCTGAGCTCGCCGAGCGGCTGTTGACGAGCGCGCCGGGGCTTCGGGTTCTCGCGACCAGCCGGGTCCCTTTGGACATTCCCGGCGAGCATGTGCACGCCGTGCCGCCGCTGGACATGGGCAGCGCCGTCCGGCTGTTCGCCGCGCGTGCCGCCGCCGCGGCGCCGGGTTTCGCCATGGACGAGCCCGCCGTGGAGGCCATCGCCAAGCGGCTGGACGGCCTGCCGCTCGCGCTGGAGCTGGCCGCGATCCGGGCCCGCGTGCTCAGCGCCCGCGAGCTGGCGGCCCGGCTCGACGACCGCTTCCACCTGCTGGACGCGGGCCGGCGCGGCGCCCCGCCGCGGCAACAAACGCTCCGCGCCATGATCGACTGGAGTTGGGAGCCGCTCACCGGCTCCGAACGTGCCGTCCTGCGTCGGCTCGCCGTCCACGCCGACGGTTGCACGCTGGAGGCGGCCGAGACGGTCTGCGCGGGAGACGGCGTCCGCTCCTGGGAGGTGCTCGGCCTGCTGGCGCGGCTGGTGGACCGATCCCTGGTGGTCGTGAGCCACGGCCGGTACCGGCTGCTGGAGTCCGTACAGGCCTACTGCCTGGAGCGCCTCGACGAGGCTGGAGAGCCGGAGGCCGTGCGGGAGCGGCACGGGGCGTACTACACCGCGCTGGCCGTATGCGCCCGGCCGTTCCTTCACGGCCCCGACCAGGGGCACTGGCTGCGCCTCCTCGATGCCGAGGCCGCCAACCTGCGCTCGGCGCTGGACGATGCGGTACGGCGGCGCGCCGCGGACCGGGCGCTTCGGCTCGTGACCGCGCTGTCCTGGTACTGGTTCCTGCGCGGCCGCCTCGGCGAGGCCCGCCGCTCACTGGAGCTGGCGCTGACGCTCGGCGGCGACCAGGAAGCGCGGGCCGTGGCCGCCGCTTGGCACGCCGGCGTGAGCCTGCTGATCCGCGATCAGCCCGCGGCGGTCTCGCCGGGGCACCTCGACGAGCTCTGCGCGCGGATCGCCGACCCGCGGGCCCGTGCCGAGGCGCAATGGCTCCTCAGCCTGGCCCACTCCGGCTTCGACGACCCGTCCGTCAGCCTGGGCCTGGCGAGCCGGGCGCTCACGACGTTCCGCGCGCTGGACGACAAGTGGGGAATTGCTGCGGCGCTGAGCGTCCACGCCTCCCATACCGCTGTGCACGACCTGGACGCGGCCGGCCGCGACGCCGAGCAGAGCCTGGCGCTCTTCCGCGAGCAAGGCGACCGCTGGGGATTGCTGCAGGCCACGCACCTCCTCGGCTTCCTCGCCCAGATCAGCGGCGACTACGAGCGCGCCCGCGCCCTGCACCGCGATGCCCTGGACGTCGCCGAAGACCTCCGGCTCTGGCCCCAGGTCGCCGACAGCCTCGCCATGCTGGGCCGGATCGCCTTGCTCACTGGCTCGTACGCCGAGGCCGACCAGTACCACGAGCGGGCCAGGCGGCTGGCCGCCGACCAACTGAACACCCGCACGGAGCAGT